>JALOTS010000023.1 GCA_025457785.1 Pontiellaceae bacterium
ACAAGCCGTTTTGAAGAACGAACCCCTGAAAATAAAGGACGAAACGAGGGTCACCCCCTCGAAAAAAGGCGGTTTAGCCCGCGAATAGCGAAAGACGGGCTAATCTGCACGGATCCAAACTCCTTTTTCTTCATTAGTGTCCATTAGTGAAAATCAGTGGTTCACCTTCTTCAAATCTTCCCTTCGTGCCTTTTTTGACCGCAAAGACGCGACACCGCCGCATAATCCTTGTGCAACTGCGGCTGCGGGAATCTTCTATTTCACGTCCAGCCCAAAGCTCTCCGAGTGCGAATTGAACTCCGGCGCATACATGCACTGGATTTCGGCGATGCCGGTCTGATATTTGCCTTTGAGCTGGATACGCGTCGAGTATTCGAACACATAGGTGCCCTTCGGCAGATAATCGATGAAGAAATGGCTCGCCGTGTCACGGGTGCATTCGTAGTAGGCAAGGCCGTCCTGATAGTTGTAACGGCTCAGCACGTTCACCGGCTCCGTGCCGCTACCGCGCTGGTCTTTGAGGTGGATGTATTCCATGTCGCGGTCCGTGCGCAGTTCGATGCGCACCACCAGCTCATCGCCCACCGCCAGCGGGCCCGTCACGGGCCTTAAGATCTGCCCCTTATTCGTCGTGTCCTTGATGAACAGTGTCTTCTTCAGCTTCAGCGGTGTGCCTTCATACGGCGTCACCTTCGTCATGTCCTCCAGATACTGCCAGTGAACGCTGCCCCAACTGACGCCGTCATCCACCTTCTTCACGGTAATTTGGCCGAACTCCGGCTTGATTTCGCCGCGCACGAATTTCTTCTCGTAAAACCCCGTGCCCGGCTCGACGTTCTCGGGCTTGATGGTCTTTCCGCCGAGCGAAACCTCCACCAGCGCGTCGCTCGCCAGCTTGTTCGTGCCGCGCAGCAGCAGCGCGTAAATGGCGTCTGCGGTCGCCTTCGTCGTCTTCCAATCCTGCGTCTGCTTCTGTTTCAGCAGCCAAACCTGGCAGTCCTCGACCGCCTGCCTGTCGCCCATCACTTCGTCGAACGCCTCGATCATCATGGCCTGCGTTTCAATCGGCGCGCGGAACCACCACCAGCTCAGCTCCAGCTCGCGCCAGAACATACCGAGTTCCTCGTTGCTCACGCTGCGTTCCTTGATGCTCTTCATGATATCCGTCGGCGTCGTGTCGTCCACGTTGTAAAACGCGTTGAAGCGTTGCAACGCGACGGCGAGATGCGCCTGCGACTGGCGGCTATTGGTCTTCAGCCAGAACTTTCGCGACTGCCGCAGGAAGAAATCGACCGCTTCCTTATGGTTATCCGCAATCGCCTGATCGTTCAGGAAGAAGCTGCGGCCATACAAATACAGCGCGTCCGTCGAACTCGGCACATACGAGTCTTTGTGGTTGATGTTGCGATAGCGATCGTCCATCCACGCGTCGAGCGCGGTCAGCGCCTTCTTCGCGGGCGACACATCGATGTCCACGTTCAGATGGCGCATCCTGCCGAACCCCGTCACGATGTAGAGCGTGATGTAATCGCTCGGCGGCCCGCCCGGGAACCACGACCAGCGCCCGTCGGCCCGTTGCCTCTCCGCGAGCACCTGTAACCCGCGCGCCGTCTCGTCGTTGAGCCGGTTTTCGTCGAACAAAATCCCGACGTTGCGCCGCGACTGACTCTCGCTGATCGCCTGCCGAACCCACGGCGTCTCCTCCAGCATCACCATCTTGAGATCCTGATTTTTCTCCAGCGGCGAATCGAGCGCGGGCGTGCCTTTCCACAGGTCGAAGATGCGGCGGATTTTTGGGTCGCTGCCGGCGATGTGGCGGGCGAGCGCGTTGGCGTAAAGGCGGTTGAAAATCTGCTCGCTGCATTCATACGGATATTCCATCAAATAGGGCAGAGCCATCACCGCATACCAGGCGGGCTGCGACACCATCTGCACCGTGAGGTTTTCGTGGCGCAGCGTCGTCGATTTCTGCGACTCGAGGAGTTTCGTAAACTCGAACGGCTTCGTCTGTTTGCCGCGAATCGGCAGGGGCAGCGATTCGGTGACCAAAATGCGGCGACTCAACACGGGCAGGAAACCTTCCTCGCCATCCGACAACGTCGCCGTCGCGCCCACGGCTTTGTAGGTAAGGAACTCGCAGCCGTCGGGAATCGCAATGCGCCAGGAAAAACTGCGTGATTCCTTCGACGGAACATCAAACGTCTGTTCGTTCGTCGGATTGCCGAGCGCATCGTCCATTGTCTTCAGAGTCCTCGCATCTGCAAAGGTCAGCTTCACCTTCCCGGTCTGTTTCTCCGCGCTTTGGTTGGAGACTTTCACGGTGAACTCAATGGCGTCGCCCTCGCGCACGAAACGCGGCGGGTTCGGCTCGACCATCAGATCTTTGGCGGTGACGGCTTTGGCGGTGATAAACCCACTGCGCAATTCCTTGTCGTGGGCGAAACCGAGGAATTTCCATTCGGTCAGCGCCTCGGGCATCGTGAATTCCATCTTCACCACGCCGTCCTTATCTGAGATCAAGTGCGGAAAGAAAAACGCCGTCTCGTTCAGGTTCTTCCGCGCCGTGACCTTGCTGAGGTCGGGACCGGACTCCTCCTGCGGCATTTCGCTGTCGACATCTTGTAGCCTCTCGATACTACCTCCAAGAGCGCCGCTCGCCGGTTTCGATTTTTTTTGCTTCATAAGAGGAGTCTTAGCAGGCGCGGAGGCTAAAACGGCTCCATCGGCAAACCCTTTTCTAACCATGCCTCCCTCTTCTTGTCTTTCGAAAAATCCATATCCCCACAGATTTTGGAACTCCGATGGGAACGCGCGGTAACGCCAGACGTATCCCCGCGAATCCACGGGCCACCCGCCGAAGATGTGCTGGAACCGGAGCGCGGAATTCTCGAACTGCGGAGACACGCGTTGGACTTCGCGACGGAACACGCTGAACTGCTGCATCCAGTTGTGCGGCAGATATTGGTCGAGCGACGCGTCGTAAAGACCCGCCACCATTTCGGCAACGCTCTTCTTCGCGTCTGGACCCGTGACCACCGCCGTCCACGTTTCTTTCTGTCCGGGTCCGAGCTTCGACGTGAAATGCTCCCATTTGACGGTGAGCCGTTTGTTCGACCACGGCACGTCCACAATGCGGTTTTCCAGATACGCCCGGTTCTCGCGGACGTAGGTGATGCGCACGGTGAACCCGCCGCGCATGTTCTCGTTGACCGCCTGCTCGATGGCTTGCTGCGTGGCATCGCCTGCCGTCCAGAAACTGCGCAGTACTTTGCCGCGGCATTCCAGCTCCACGAACGCCCGCCCTTTTTCGTAGCCCGTGCCCCACAGCGCGAAGAACGATTCGCCCGGCTCCAGCGACCATTTCGGCGCGGAGAAATAATGAGGAACTTTGACGGTGTATTGCTTCGCCTGCGTGTCGACGACTTGAATGTTGACTCGCGCTGTGACGGGTTTGCCAAACGTATCTTTCGTCTCCAGCATCGCGCGGTAGATGCCCGCCTTGAGCGGCGCATCGAATTTCGCGTTGCCGCCCGCGTCGCTGTTGAATGATTTCTCGCTGACGACTTCGCGGAGTTCCCACGAGTTCGGATTCGACGGGTCGGGTTTCGGCTCTGAGTACAGATAGTCGTTGATGAGTTCGGGCCGCTGGACGTTGTCGGGCTGCTTCAGCCGAAAAATCTTCACGATGCCTTCCGCGACTTGTCCCTCGCCGTCGTGCGTCGTAGTTCTGATGTTCACCTCGACGGGTTTTTCCGTTGTCTGCCATTCGCTGGCGCCGAGCGTCGCGCTCAATGCGGTGTAAGCGACGCGCACGCGCTGTTGGTCTGAGCGCGTCTCGCCCGTGGTGTCCGTCACGTCGGCGGTCACGGTGTAGTTGAAAATCGGCTCGTCCTTTTCGGAGATGGAAAGGTCGGGTTTGGCGGTAAATGGGATGTTGAACGTGCCGTCGGTTTCAGTGATCGCGCTACCGTGGGCGATGGCCTGGCTTGCCTGCCGTCCGCCTCGCCAATACCAGGAACCCCACCAGCACCAAGGCGGGAACTGCACTTCGCGCACGACGCGCCATTTAATTTTCGCGCCGCCGATGGCCGCACCGGTGTAAGCCGTGGCTTTGCCCGTCATCACGACTTCGCCGTTGAGCTTCGCCGCCTCCTTCGGCACAGCAAGCTCCACTTGGAATTTCGGGCGCTTGTATTCTTCGACGCGTAGCTGCGCCCCGCCGTCTGGAGCATTTTCCGTGCGCAGGCTCATTCGCCCTGTCACGCGGTCGCGCGGTGCAGTGAAGGCACCGTTGAACGCGCCGTAGTCGTTGCACGTGTGCTGGGCGCGGGCGATTTCCTTGCCGTTCGGGTCGGAGAAAACGACGGGTACACTTTGCCCTGCGATCGTTTCGTAGTTGGCCTTCGGTTGGTCGAAACGGATGCAGATGCCTTTATAATAAATAGTCTGTCCGGGGCGGTAGAGCGAGCGATCCGTGAAGAACACCGTCTGCGAATGGGCGGATTCGGGAGAGCCGAATCTTCCGCCCCAGTAGAACTCGCCGGTGGAGATTTGCTGGCCGGCGGCTTCCGCAAGTAACACGGCGGAGCGACGACCGTCGGTTTCGCACGCGAACTTGAAGAGGCCATTCTCGTCGGTCTTTGTTTGCTCTCCCGGTTTATAGCCTTCGCGGTCGCGAGTCCATGCCCTCACGTTTGCGCCTGCGACGGGCTCGCCGGAGAGGGCCTTGAGCACGAACCCCTCTATCACGCCGTTGTCATAGCTCTTACGCATTACCAACGCAAGGTCGCTCACCCACAGCGGCGCAACGGACACCGGGGTGTTTTGATCAGTGAACGATGGATCGTGGCTGGAAATGACGAAGTAGAAGCCGGGCTTGAGCTCTTTCGGCGCGGGCAACTTTTCGACGCGCTCCTTGAAATCGGCGGTCGCGGGCAGATCGGCATTCCATTCCAGGTTGGGTTTTTTGCCGAGCAGTTCCTTCTGCAGATTGTCGTCGAAGTAGGCAGACAGATTCCAGCGGCGCGACGAGATGACCGTCTCGAAGTCATACGCAACGGCGCGGAAGTAAACGTTGGTGACGTTACGGTACGTTACATTGATGGAGGGCACCGGCTCGTTCCAAACGAACTCGGTCTCGATGGTGGCAGATTTGGCTTCGATCTGCTGGATGATGTTGAAGCACATCGCCCCGCCGACGGTGTCCGGGAAAAGTTTCAAACCGCGCTCGGCGAGCCTGCGCGCTTCCACAAACTCGGTCTCACTCTGCAGCACCTGCGCCCACAGTGCCAGTGCGCGCGCGGAGATTTCGTGGTCAGCCCATTTGTCCGTGAACCGGCTGAGTGCTGCTTTGTAGCGGTCGTTCTTTTCGTCACCCACCGCGTGATTGTAGCCGAATTGCAGACGCAACAGGTCCGCATCGGCCAATGCGCTTTGATCGGGGTCGTTTTGATGAAAGTCGAGCAGCTTGCCATACAGATCGATCGCCTTGATGAGGGGGGAATCGGGGAATTCCTTGATGGCAAAGGTCCGCCACCAAATCAGAAATTTTTCCGCGCTGTCGAAAATCGGACTGCCGGCCGGAAGTTCATAGTCGTCCTCGGCTTTCGCCGCGCCTTGCTCGCCCGCGCTGTAGAACTCCAGCGCGTTGTGCGCGAGAAAATCGAACATCGTCGGGCGATAGGTGTCGGGCACTGTGCCTTTATCGAGCAGGTCGTTGTAGGCCGTCACGGGCGTGGCTTTAAGTGTTTTTTCATAGGAGAGCGCTTTGGTGAACTGTTTGTCGATTTCCGAAAGGATGCGCGGCAAATCCCAGGTGGTGAAATCATTGCCCGGCTGCTCGGCGGTCTGCGTGCGCTGCATGAACCGCCAGCGGTTCTGCTGGAAATAGTGCCAATACCAGTTGGCGAGGATCGCCTCCATCACCGGCTTCATCTCCTCGGGAGCCTGTGCGGTTTCCGCCTGCATGCGGGTGATTTTTTCCTCGGGCTTATTGCCCTCGATGTTGCCCTCAAAGGCGATCTTCATCCCGATCGCCTTGATGGCTTCGGCGTACGCCTTATCCTTCATCGCGCCGGAGATGATCGGCTCGATTTCCTCGATGGCGGTTTTGGGCAGGCCGTTGCTGATGGCATTCTGCACCTTTTTCCACTGCTCATCGCGCGGCCCGGCGAAAGCTGTGTTCAGAGCGAGTGTCATCAACATCACAAAAACCAGCAGAGACCTTTTCATAGAATTCTCCTCTTCATTGGGCAGACGCTTGATCATGTCGAGTTCAGTTGAACCCAACCCGCTACGGTAACCGCAAAACGGTGTAACAAAAACGGAAAAAGAATGTAAGCGTCAAACGGATAAAAATCCATGGCACGCAGATGCAACCAAAGTTCAAGGCGGCGGAGCCGCAACCGTGGTAGAAGATCCTCATCTGCGGGAAAACAGGTTTGCCCGCACACATTCGGATTTTGACATTGCACAGCGGGAAACCGGTTCTTATAATCGGGGCGTTATGGAAACTTTAAAGGCGATCGATATTGATCATTTGATGGAAGCTTCCGGGGGTGACCGTGAACTGGCCGCTGAACTTGTTCATCTTTATCTCGACCTCACGGACAAAGAACTGGTTCTGCTGGAAAAAGCAACCGTCGCCGGTGATGCGGCGGCTGCGCACTCCATCGCTCATAAATGTGCCGGATCAAGCTTTACCTGCGGCATGAATGAACTGGCAAGAATACTGAAACATCTGGAATACGAGACCTCTCTGGGAATGCTGGAACATGCACCCGCTCTGATCAAACAGGTTAATGAACAGATGTGCGCGGTAAAAGCCTCCCTGACGGCCTTCCTCGACTCTGTAAAACCCTCACCATGAAAACAATTTTTTTTATTGACGATGATCCGTTCGTAACCACGCTTTACCGGACCCGTCTGTCCAGTGAAGGGTACCGTGTTGAAATCGCCAACAACGGATCGGAGGCCCTTGAAAAGCTCAACTCCATTCTCCCGGATCTCATCGTGCTGGATCTGAACATGCCGGGACTCAACGGAGTGGACGTTCTGAAACAGTTTCGCTCCCGCTCGGAAACGGCCGATACGCCGGTGATTATTTTTTCAAACGGGTACGTTCAAAGCCTGATTGATGAAGCCAGAGCCCTCGGGGCGGTCCGGGTTCTAACCAAATCACAGTGCCCGCCGAATAAAATGCTGACGGAAATCCGAACCGCAATGGACGCGATCCCGGCGCACATGTCATCACCAGGATCTCCGCGAAAAAATTCGATGCCCAAACAGCCTGCACTGACTCCGCTGGAAGCGCTCTCCGCAGCGGCCGACCTGACCTGGCAAACCATCGACCTGCTTACATTGCCTGACAATGCTCCCCCTGAACTGCGGCGAAAAGCATTGGCCGGACTTTATAAAAGCGTCCGCCAGCGGCTGAATGAGTCGTTGTCGGAACCAATCGGCTCGCAGCGCGAACATCTGGCAAAAGCATTAAACAACCTGTTCGCCGACTTTTATGAACATCCGGGAAATATGACAAAAGTCTCGTGTCAAACCCTGGTGCGAGGTCTCGGCAATTTAACCCAGCTCAAACCGTAGTCCTGCGGCCCGGCGCCGACCGGATGGCGCAATGGTCCTGGGCGGAGTCCTGAGCACCCGCGAAGAAGAACAAAGGCGCCACGGCAGCGAGCCGCCCGCCTGTGCGTGTACGCACGCAGACAGGCAGCCAAAGAATGCTGAGCGGCAGCCCGCTGCGCCGCGCCGATAGACTTCCATACTCTCATACTCTAAAACACGGTTTTTTCTGCCCGCAGCCTGTTTTACACCAATCAATTCTGAACATCCTTTTTGAACCGTTCGGTTCCGTCGCGTTATTTTTCTTCGAAAAACAAACCGGCGTTTCGCTTCCGGACTGTGCCGGAACAATGGACTCTTCCGCAATCCGTGTTATTCTCCGCTTTCCACCCGTTGGAATGGTTGAATTCCAAACCAGCCGGAGTACACTGCAAACGATGAAACCCGGTATTCACATTCGAAACAATGCCATTGATTTTATTGTCCATAGCAGGGCCAACCGGCTCTGGCTGCTTCTTTTTGATGCCGCCGACGACGAAGCCCCCTCCCGGAAAATTGAAATGACCCCCGGAGAAAACCATCTCTGGCACACCTCCGTTCCCGGAATCAAGCCCGGCGTGTTTTACCTCTACCGCACCGATGCCTTCCCCGATCAGTGGCTTCTGGATCCCTATGCCCGCGCGGTTTATTTTCCCCGCGCCTGGGGCGAAACGGACGGCCACAAACCCGGGCAGCACATCCGAACCGGAAGACTGTTTCCCAAGGGCATTGTTATCGAAGACACCTTTAACTGGGGAAGAAAAGAAAAACGCCCCGGCACTCCGCTCGAAAAAACAATTCTTTATGAGGCTCACCTGCGCGGCTTTACACGAGCCGAAGCCGATGGCACCTATCTGGATTTTATAAAAAAAATTCCTTACCTGAAATCGCTGGGCATTACCGCAGTCGAATTTCTGCCGCTTTTTGAATTCAATGAACTTGAATTTTTCATCGAAGGTGCAGACCGGAAACACCTGCTCAATTACTGGGGCTACAGCACCCTGTCCTTTTTTGCGCCGATGAGCCGCTACGCCGCCTCCAAAAAACCCGGCGCGGCTGTTGATGAATTTAAAACGCTGGTTAAGGCGCTTCATGCTGCGGATATCGAAATTATTCTGGATGTGGTTCTGAATCATACCGCCGAGGGGCCGTTCAACGGCCCGGTCTATAATTTCCGGGGATTGGACGAGGCCGCCTATTACATGATTTCTCATGACGGCACCTATCCGAACTGGAGCGGCTGCGGAAACACCTTCAACTGCAACCACCCCGTTGCCGCGCAACTGATCGTTGACTGCCTCACCTACTGGGCAGAGGAAATGCACGTTGACGGATTCCGCTTCGACCTTGCCACGGTGCTCTGCCGGGGAGCCGGCGGCGAACTGCTCGATCAGCCCCCGGTCATCCGTGCAATTGAATCCTCCCCTGCTCTTAAAAAGGTTAAACTGATCGCTGAAGCGTGGGACGCGCTCGGCGGCTACCAGGTCGGCAATTTCCCCGGCAAACGGTTTTCCGACTGGAACGGGTGTTTCCGCGACGATATCCGGAGTTTTTGGAACGAGGGCGACACAGCGGGAAACCTCGCAACGCGGCTGGCCGGCAGTTCCGATCTCTACAAACACAACGGAAGTTCGCCGCTTAAAAGCATTAACTTCGTCACCGCGCACGACGGATTCACCCTCGCGGATCTCGTCACCTACGAACGAAAATATAACGAGGCGAACTGCGAACAAAATCGGGATGGCGAAAACTGCAATTACAGCGCCAACTTCGGGTTCGAAGGCCCGCTCGAGGAACCGGCCATCTGCGCCCGCCGGCTGAAACAGCAGAAAAATCTGCTCGCCACGCTGTTTCTGTCACGGGGAGTCCCCATGCTCAACGCCGGAGATGAATTCGGGCGCACCCAGCTTGGAAACAACAATGCCTACTGTCAGGACAGTGAACTCTCCTGGATCAACTGGACACTCGTTGAAAAAAACAAAAACCTGCTCGACTTTACGCGGAATTTAATCGGACTGCGCAAAAAACACTTCTCCCTGCACATCAGAAAATTTTACACCGGCAGAGGCGATGTCGAGTGGATTGGCGCAGAAGGCCGACCCGTCCATTGGCAGGCCGACCGGGCGATCGGCATGAATATCAAAGGAGCCGATCCGTTGCTTCTGCTCTTCAACAACGAAGCGGTTCCTCTTTCCTTCACCCTGCCGAAAGGCAAGTGGAAGCTTGCTCTTTCCACGGATCCGGACACCGTTGCGCCGGCATATAACGACCATGAACTGTCCGTTCCCCCCAATTCCGTCTGCGTCCTGACACCGGACTGAAAAAAAATTCTACCACAGAGCATTCTGCGCGACAGCACAGTCTTTTTTAAAATCTCCGGGCTTCCGAATAAACCCAATCGTAAAGGATGGCGGGAATTGTCCGTCAACCAGATCAAAAGTAAACCCGGCCAGCGAATAACCGCCGTATTGGTTACCCTGCTTAATGCTTCCAAACTTCAGAACCTGATTGTCACCAATCAGTAAACCCTGACCCGATACATCCCAGCTTCCGGCGGCCTGAATAAAGCTGTTCGTTAAGAAAACATAAGGAGAGGTCAACGTCAGGCAGGTCTCCAGACGAGTCCGATTGTTCCAGCTCACCGAGCGGAAATCCAACGAGCCGGCTTTTATGGATGCCGTCGCCGCAACAAACTCAATTTCCGGACGATCAATACGCCACGGATCCTGCCCCGACACCCCTAACCCGCCGCCGTCAACGTTTGTCAGCTTCAGACTGCTTCCGCCCATACTGGTAATATCCAGTGAAAACGCCGTGCTGAATGCTCCGATATAACTGATCGTCCCGACAGGGCCATCCCATGCGTTCACAATATCCTGAACGGTTTGTTCCGTGCTGAGAGTCGCGGCATCCAGAACAACCCGCCCCGTCGCATCAACGTTGAACAGAAGAGTGATTTTCCCCGGAGTATTCATTTTTTCCAGAAGAAGCGTAGTGTTGGAAAACCTTACCGTAACCTCTGCGGAAACCAAAGACGCCAACAACGAAACCGCCAAAAAACAACTTCTTCCTGTTTGCCGCATAATCCCTCCCGTCCTCCGCAAAACACATCCGGTGCCAACCCCGTTCAAAAGGCGACACTTTTCCGCGCAGGAGCACTCTTTGCCACAGCGTAAAATCTTCCGGAACCATCTGATTTTCCGGTAAAAGCCTCAGTGCTTTATATCGATCAACGCATCATCACCGACCACATCAAAACTAAAGCCGGCCAGTGAATAGCCGCCCGTATCATCACCCGGATACACATTTCCAAACCTCAAAAACTGATGATCGCCGATCCGTATCCCCTTCCCGGACACATCCCAGCGTCCGTCACGGGTTTCCAGCCGGTTCGTCAAGGAAACGGACGGACAGATCAACGTCATCTGAGCACCCGCGTCAGAACGGAAATTCCAGCTCACGGATTGAAAATCCAGCGTGCCTTCTTTAATGGATGCCACAGCCGCAATAAACTCAAATCCGGGCCGGTCAATCCGCCATTCATTCTGACCGGACACCCCCAGCCCGCCGCCTTCGAAATCATTCATGGTGAACGCGCCGCCCCAGTCTTTAAGCTCTAAAATAAACACGGTGTTAAACGCTCCGGTATAACTGATCGTCCCGACAGGACCGTCCCATGCGTTCACGGTGTCCTGAAGAATCTGTTCGGAGTTATCGGCGGAGGCATCCAGAACCACTTTGCCATCCGCATCCACGCGGAACGACAACGTGATCAATCCCTGCATATTTGTTGTATTCAAAGAAAACGCATCTACAGAAAACTTCACTGACACTTCAGCGCAAACCGGTGACACCATCAACATAATTGCCCCGAAACAACCGCAAACTCTCCGCATCATACAACTCCTTGCTCTTCTTGAAAATCTATCCGTATCGCGACAACCGCCGCTACTCCCGCCCCTTCGGTGTCGCCACAGGAAAGCCTTCCGGAACACCGGAATTCCGGATCAAATCCGCTGTTCCGGAAAATCCCCCGCCCGCATCGACCACATCAAAACTGAATCCGGCCAGTGCATAACCGCTCGCGTCCTCGCCCGGAAACACATTCTCAAACCGCAGCGTCTGATTGTCACCAATCCGTATCCCCTGATCCGAAAGAGTCCATGTTCCGGCACGCGACGGAAGGCTGTTCGTTACAGAACCCAGCGGACAGGCCAATACCATATGGGCATCCAGTTTGGACCGATAGTTCCAGCTCACAGAGCGGAACTCCAGTACACCTGCGCCCATGGCGGCTGTAGCTGCAATATATTCAAACCCCGGTCGATCAATGCGCCATGCGCTCCGCAAACCCACCCCCAGCCCGCCGCCTTCATGACACGACAGATTCAAACCGACTCCGCCCCAGCTTCTAATCTCCAAAAGAAACGTTGTATTAAACGCTCCGGCATAACTGATCGTCCCGACAGGGCCGTCCCAGGCGTTCACAGCATCCCGAAGAATCTGATGAGCTCCGGCCGTTGAGGCATCCAGCACAACATTTCCCGTCCCATCCACAATAAACAACAGCGTAATAGCGTAAACTTCATTCGTCGTAGTCGGTAAAAGCGTATAATTGGAGAACTTAACCGACACTTCAGCGGAAACCAAAGATGCCATTAACAACCAGACCGCCCCGAAACAACCATACCCCGCTCGCAGCATAACCCCTCCCCACGCGCCCTGCGCGTCAGCAACCAAGTCACGTATATACCATCAGCCGGCCTCTTTTTACAAACACTAAACGATGTCTTTCAGACTGGTTTTCGACACAACCTGCGGAAAACGGGCCAACACCTGTCCTACAAGGCGGCGCCGCTGTTTGGGGAGAGAGTAAGGATTTCGGGGGCTGAAATACCGACGGCAACCGTATGTTCAAAGTGCGCAGAAAGGCTTCCGTCACAGGTTACAGCGGTCCAATCGTCCTGCAGCACTTTAACTTTCGAGCCGCCCATGTTGACCATAGGTTCAATCGCGAGAGTCATTCCGGGTTTCAACTTCGGACCGCGCCCCGGTTTCCCAAAGTTCGGGATCTGCGGTTCTTCATGCATGTCGCGACCGATGCCATGGCCGACAAATTCGCGCACAACAGAGAATCCCGCCGCTTCAACAACGGTTTGAATAGCATGCGAGATGTCGCCAAGGTGGTTTCCGGAAACCGCTTTGGCCACACCGGCCTCCAGCGCGGCCCTGGTGACCTCGAGAAGCCGCCTTTTTTCGTCATCCACCTTGCCAACCGCAACCGTAATGGCGGTGTCACCAATAAATCCGCCAAGGGAAATTCCCGTGTCAATGCTGACGATATCACCCTCGCGAATAACCCGTTTGCAGGGAATTCCATGCACCACTTCTTCGTTGATCGAAACACAAATCTGTCCTGGAAATCCACGATAGCCGTAAAACGCGCTGACCCCGCCGTGCCTGCGGATTAATTCAAACGCCGCAGTGTCAAGATCCAGAGTGGTTATACCGGGGCGGACCAGGGCAGCAAGATCATCGCGCACCTGAGCCGTGATCCGGTTCACGCGACGCATGGCGTCCAATTCAGGGGCTTTTTTAATAATGATCATACATCGTCCTTATTCGCCGAGAAAGTCAAGGACGGATGCGGCAACTTGTTCAGGAGGTTCGCCCGCATTGATCGTGCGAATCAGTTTTTGTTTTTCGTAATAGGCGATGAGCGGTGCCGTCTGTTTTTCATACACATCCAGCCGGTTTAAAATCGTCGCCTCACTGTCATCCGCTCGCTGATACAGCCCGCCGCCGTCCAGATCGCAAACGTCCGGACGAACGGGCGGCTTATTGATCAGGTGATAAACCGCACCGCACTGTCTGCAAACCCGGCGCCCGGTCAAACGGGAAATCAGTATCGCATGAGGAACGACCAGATTGAAAACATGACGGATTCTGGCGTTTTTCTTTGTAAAAAGAAAATCCAGTCCTTCGGCCTGCCCTATCGTCCGGGGAAATCCGTCAAACATAAAATGGGCATGCGCACCCTCTGCCTCAATACGTTCTTCAATAATGCCCAGAACAACGGAATCCGGGACGAGTGAACCGGACTCCATAAAGGATTTTGCTTTCATGCCGACCGGGGAACCGGACTGGAGGGCGGCACGAAGCATGTCGCCGGTGGACACATGGATAAAATCAGTCCTGCGTCGGAGGTTTTCAGACAAAGTCCCTTTGCCGGCACCGGGTCCTCCGAGAAGAATGATCGCTCGCATCAGTCTCTTACCTTCTGGATTTCAGTTTTCCTTTTTTCAAAAA
>JALOTS010000024.1 GCA_025457785.1 Pontiellaceae bacterium
GACCAGACGCACCCGGGTTTTCATGTAGGCGCAATCCACCCGAACCTGTTCGAAGGCGCGCATCGTAACAAACGGCGCGATACTGTAAACGTAGGGAATCCTGCCGCTCAGAGCCAGCCCGGCGGCAATCGAAACCGCATTTGCTTCCGCGATGCCGGTATTGATAAAACGATCCGGAAATTTCCGTTCAAACTCCTCGACGACAGAAAAGCCCAGATCAGCAATCACCAGAAAAATCCGCCGGTCCTGCTCAGCGAGTTTCGTCAGGGTATTGATAAAGGTTGTGCGCATTATTCAAGCTCCTTGAGCGCCTGAGTCAACTGGTCGTCATTCGGCGACTTATAATGCCAGACAAACTCACCTTCCATAAAGCTGACCCCTTTGCCCTTCACCGTGCGGGCGAGCACAACTTTCGGCTTTTCTCCGGCATCCGCCTGTAATGCGGATTCTATTTCGGTCAGGTCGTGTCCATTGATCTTAACAACCTGCCACCCGAACGCCGCCAGCTTCTGATCCAGAGGGCTCATGTTCAGCACAACATCCGAGGCGCCATAGCCTTGATAGTTATTGCAATCCACAATGACCGTAACGTTCCGGAGCCGCTGATGAGGGATGAACATCAGGGCCTCCCAGACACTCCCCTCATTCAGTTCGCCGTCACCCATCAGCACAAAAACCCGGCTTCCCGGATGGTCGGTTCGCAAAGCCAGAGCCATGCCGGCTCCGAGAGACAGGCCGTGGCCCAGCGAACCGGCCGATGCTTCAATTCCCTGCACCGCCGTAAAATCCACATGACCCGGCAGCGCCCCGCCGTCCTGATAATAGGTCTTCAACAGCGCTTTATCGATGAACCCGCGTTCCGCCAGCACCGCATACAGTGCCGCGCTGGCGTGGCCCTTGCTTAAAATAAACCGGTCCCGCTCCGGCAGTTTCGGCTGCTCCGGATTTACATTCAGCACCTTGAAATAAAGAACCGTCAGCAAATCAGCAATCGAGAGAGCGGAACCGGTATGGGATGCGCCGGACGCATGGGCCATCTGAATAACAGACCGGCGAATGGACTTTGCAACCGGCACAAGATCGACAGGACTGTTTTTCATATGCATTTATTCCCAGTCATCCACACAGATGCGTTCGGCTTCCACCCCGAGGTCGCGCAAACGGTTTTTGAATGAGCGGATCATAGCCGGAGGACCGGAAAGATAAAAGAGCGAATGTTCCGGCGCGGCGGAATGGATGGCATCAATATTCAGAATTCCCTTTTCGCCCGGCACGGAACCGTCTTCGCACCAGACCGTTTTTCCGAAGTTCGGAAGCTCCGCCTCGCACCGGTTTATTAAATCCTCAAACAGGTAATATTCCGCCGAACGGACTCCGTAACAGAGCGCAACCCCCTGCCCCGATTTTTCCTCCAGCATTTGCTTCAACAGCGAAAGATACGGCGTGATCCCAACGCCCCCTGCGATCAGCGTGAGGTGCCGATCCGGCGGAAAAAGAAACTCGCCGTAGGGAAGCTTCAGCCAGCACTCAGACCCTTTTTCCAGAGTTTGAAAAATGCGCTCGGTAAACCGCCCCTTGACGGAGATGGTCACAGCCAGCTCTTCGTGTCGCGCCGACGGAGCTGACGCGATGGAAAAAACCCGCGACTCCGGCCACTGCGCATCGGGGTGGTATTCATCCAGCGCGATGTGCAGAAACTGTCCGGCATGAAATTTCGGCACCCGGCCCTGCGGCGCGAAGCGGTAACTGGCAACCGAACCGGTATGATGCACCGCTTCGGTCACAACCGCTTTAATTTTTACAGGATTCGCCATTATGTATTCGTTTAACCACTAATTTTCACTAATCGACACTAATTTTCTACAGCAACCAAACCGGAGTTTTTCAACCGCGAATCACGCGAATTTACGCGAAATAATCAATGGAGTATCTATTTTATCTGATCCATCCGCAAAAATTATTCTGATAAAATCATTATTGTTTGGGTCGCGGCTGTTCCATTCTAGGCATCGTTATTATCAAAGTTTCTTCACGAAATCGCGGATTTTATCGGTGACATAGTTGATTTTTGCTTCGGTCAGGCCGGGGAAGACCCCCATGAACAGCGTGTGGTTCATGATATAGTCGGTGTTTTCGAGGCCGCCGACAACACGGTGTTCAATGTTCATATAGCCGGGCTGGCGGAGCAGGTTGCCGGCAAACAGTCCGCGGGTTTCAATCCGGTTTTCATCGAGATACTGCGCCAGTTCCACACGGCTAAACGACGCATTTTCACGAAGTGTGAGGATATAGGAAAACCAGGAGGGATCACTGTGCTCCGTGGCGTACGGCAGGATAAAGAACTCGTCCAACCCCCGGAGGCCTTCGGTGATCAGCCGGAAATTCTCCTTGCGCCGTTCCGTAAACATTTCCAGCTTATCCATCTGCGCCGAGCCGATCGCCGCCTGCATATCGGTCATCTTCATATTGTATCCGATGTGCGAATAGACATATTTATGGTCGTATCCTTGAGGAAGTGTTCCGTACTGTTTGGTAAACCGGCAGCCGCAGGTGTTGTTTTCGCCGCCTTCGCAATAGCAGTCACGGCCCCAGTCCCGGAACGATTTGATGATACGCGCAAGCTGCGGATCGTCGGTTATCACGCAGCCGCCTTCGCCGGTCGTAATGTGATGCGCAGGATAAAACGAACCGGTAGCAATATGACCGAAGGTGCCGGTCAGTTTGCCGCGATAGGTGCTGCCCAGCGCGTCGCAGTTGTCTTCAATCAGCCACATGCCGTGCTTTTTGACAAATGCACAGACGGCATCCAGATTGAACGGATTGCCCAAGGTATGGGCGATAAAAACGGCTTTCGTCTTCGGAGACAGCGCTTCTTCCAGCCTCGACACGTCAATATTGTAGGTTCCGATTTCCACATCGACAAACACGGGAATCAGCCGGTTCTGAATAATCGGCGAAACCGTGGAAGGAAATCCGGCCGCCACCGTAATGACTTCATCGCCCGGCATCAATCGCCTGTCGCCGAGAAACTCAGAGGTCAGCGCGGAAACAGCCAGCAAGTTAGACGACGATCCGGAGTTGGTTAAAATCACATCGGATACATCGTAAAAATCCTCCAGCTTGCCGCTGAATTCTTCGGAATAACGCCCCGCCGTCAGCCAGAAGTCGAGTGAAGAATCAACGAGCTGTATCAGTTCCTGCGCATCGAAAACACGGCCCGCATAATTGACACGGTTTTGACCCGGAACAAACGTCTCGCCGCTCTTGTCGTGAGCCGCAGTATAAAACTCTTTGACCTTTTCCAGAATTTCACTGCGCAATTCGTTCGATTTATCCATCATTAATTCTCCAATACCCTCCACGAGGGGAGCCAACCCGCTCAAGGCGGCCGGTTTCTCTTAGCCGATTTTTCTGCTTAATCACAGAACGTTTTGAAATTCCAAGATTCTTTCCTATCTCCGCCGTCGAAACCTTTAAATTCTTCTGAATCAAATCTGCCGTTTTCGGTGAACCGTTCGGTGAACTTTTCGGTGCACCTTTTGGTGAACTATCACCCCCGTCAGAGTTCCCTTCCGGGCGAATCTGCCCTGCGCGAAGAAATGCAATGGAAAACCAGGTGTCGCCAGTATCAATGACCGGCGATGGCAGTCCGTATTCTTTCAATGCACTGGCTGTTAATGTCTTATCCACTCCGGTATTCATTTTTTCAATCCGAGCTCATATGCACAGAGATCCTTCTGTGTCAGAATTTCTCCGGTCTCATAAAACGCACGGTACCAGCCAACGGTTTTTTCAAAGGTTGCCGCACTGTTCCAGACAGGATGCCAGTTGAGCCGCTCGCGGGCTTTGGCGCAGTCGAGCTTCAGCAGATGTGCTTCGTAGGGGGCATCCGCAACCTGCGCCAGCCGGTAGTCGATCCGATCCCAATGGCGTTTGATGTTTTCCACCACGTCGCGCACGGACAACTCAGCCTCTTCAGCAGGCCCGAAGTTCCATCCGGTTGCAAATTCAGGTTTACCCTCCAGCAACCGCTGTCCAACCAGCAGATAACCGCCCAGCGGCTCAAGCACATGCTGCCAGGGGCGCGTAGCGTTTGGATTGCGAATATCGACCGGTCTGACGGCAGCGACCGCCCGCATGATATCCGGAATAAGCCGGTCCTCAGCCCAGTCACCGCCGCCGATAACATTACCCGCCCGGCAACTTGCCAGCAGCGTCTGATGCGTTGTTTCGAATTTTTCATTATTAAAAAAAGAGTTGCGATAAGATGCAGTCAACAGTTCAGAACAACCTTTGGATGAGCTGTAGGGATCAAAACCGCCCATCGCGTCGTCCTCGCGATAACCCCGCTTCCACTCGCGGTTTTCATAACACTTATCGCTGGTCACGTTAATAACGGCCCGAACCGATTCCGTCTTACGACAGGCCTCCAGCACGTTCAACGTTCCCATCACATTCGTCGAATAGGTTTCAACCGGGTCACGATACGAAGCGCGCACCAGCGGTTGAGCCGCCAGATGAAAAACCATCTCAGGCCGAAATTCACGAAATACTTTTTCCAATGATTGGACATCACGAATGTCAGCGAGCTCAGAACGGACATCCAAATTCAGCAGCATCCAATGAGATGGCTCTGTCGCCGCAGGCAGTGCATAGCCGCAGACATCCGCGCCCAATTTCTGAAGCCAAAACGTCAGCCAGCTGCCTTTGAATCCGGTATGACCGGTCAGCAAAACCCGTTTGCCCTGATAAACTCCGCCGAACATTACTTCCAGCCCCCGGTCCATGGAGCTTTTCCGGAATCCCACAGTTGGGTCAACAACTGGTGCTCCCGTGCGGTATCCATGCACTGCCAGAACCCCTGATGCGGATAGGCGGCCATCTGGCCGTCTTTTTGGATCGCGCGCATCGGTTCCTGTTCAAAAATCAATGAACTTTCTGTACTCAAATACCGTTCCGGCAGCGAGCGGTTGGCCACCATAAATCCGCCGTTAATAAAGCCCTGTTCGGTTTGCGGTTTTTCATGAAAACCGACGACATCTCCATTGGCACCAATGTTCAGCTCACCAAACCGTCCGGCCGGATGCACCGCGCTGACGGTCAGAATTTTCCCGGATTTCCGATGGAAATTCAGCAGTGCCGAAAAATCGATGTCGGAGACGGCATCGCCATAGGTCAGAAAAAACTCCCGGTCATCGTCCCGCAGATATTTGGCGGCCCGTCCGATACGTCCGCCGGTCATGGTCCGGTCGCCGGTATCCGTGAGTGTCACTTCCCATTCCTCCTCGCCGTGGCCGGCGTGATAGGTGATGTCACTTTGCTTTCCAAGCCGGATCGTCACATCCGCAGCCCGGGCATGATAGTTAAGAAAATAATCAATAAAGGCCTCGCGCTTATAGCCCAGGCAGAGAATAAAGCGTTTTACGCCGAAGGCTGCATAGCCTTTCATAATGTGCCAGACAATGGGGTTCGGGCCGACAGGGACCATCGGTTTGGGCAAAAGCTCCGTCACGTCGCGCAACCGGGTTCCCTGTCCGCCGCACAGAATCATAACGGGCGGCATATTTGTTTGACCTTTATCAGACACCATTTTTTTATCCTCCGAAACCGGCGTGAATGTACCGTTTCACCCCGAAAAATCAAACCGTATTCTGAATCCGGCCCCGCCCGTTTTCCAGCCTTTGGAAAACATCACGGTGCGGCGGGTTTCCAGCGAATATCGAGAACGAAAAGCGGCTCATTAGTCGGGCTCGTAAAAGGAACCATATTGCGCCCCGGCTTCAAAACAATCGGAACATCCCAGCGCCCGATCTGTTTAGAAGAAAACGTGACCGTCGAACCGTTCACGGTTACCGGCTTTGGATGACTCCATACTGCGGCATAAATTTGAATCAATCCGTTGATCGATGTCTCTTTCAGGTTGTACAGATCGATGGAAGCGGTCTCGCCGAATACCCGATAATCCGTATAATCCCCCTTCGGCCAGGAGGGTTTTATAAAGCTCCACCCTTTCCCGTAAAGCCGCAAAACATCCCGGCCCTCTTTGCGGAATGCCGCCAGAAGATCCTCCGTCGTATTATAATAAATATGCGTGATGATACGATTCGTGTTAGCGACCGAAAATCCGCTAAGCGGAAACACTTTTGTTCTGCGAAGAATCATGGCGGCATCATTGGTAACGGATGCGCGGCGGGCAAAATAGGTTTGAAGAAAGGCCCATTTTCCGACCTCTGCCTCATACTTTCCCCGCTCCAGTTCGAGAAAAGCCGCATCGGGATATTTTTCAAAAAACTGCTCGGCGGTTTCACGCCATTTCAGCCGCTTAAACGTTTCGAGAGGCTCGTCAGGAACGGTGAACGTGTAAGCGATCTTTCCCGAATTATGCACCGCCAGTTCGTTCCAGGCTTCCAGCCAGCGGTCTGTCAGCACCGGCGTTCCGTCAGGCAGGTTTTTAAGAATCCAGTCGTTGATTTTATAGTGTGGCGTAGGCGATCCTTCCAGACGGACAATGGCATACACAGGCCATCCCGTTAAGGCAATATAACTGCCGATCAACAGCGCGTATGAACCGGTCCGCCGCCGTCCGGAAAACAGAGCCTGGATACCCAGAAAAGATCCGATTCCAAGAACCCATATAAAATGGGGCCAGATGGCGGAAAAATAGGTGATTTTCGCGACACCGGCGCCGACAACCCCCACATACAGCAACAGCACCGCAATATGAAGTGCGCAAATCCACGTCAGCGACCGGTAACGGCGGGCGGCTTCCGTTGAACCGGACAGCGCAAACAGGGCCAGTGCAACGCAAATGAACAACAGGACAATCGCACAGATATTCTGCCCGGCGAAATAAGCCGGGAAAAGCCGCAGAAATTCCGCTCTGGCATCGTCACCGGTATGATGTCCCCCTCCGACTGTATTTATAATCACCATTTGTACTGCTCGATAAATCCAGCGGCTCATTACCGCACCCAGCAGAAGATTTCCTGCAAAAAACGCCGTTAAAAATTTAAGACGGTCTTCCCTCTCCTTTGCAAACGCAATCAGGCCGAAAATAAAAATGAGCAGTGCCTGAAGAGCAACGACCGGCCATGTGCCCATGTGCATGTGGCAGGTCAGCGCGGCAATCACAAGCCACCCCGCCCACAACCTGTATCCCGGCTGTTCTTTTTTCCGCAACTGTTCTTTGATCAGCCAAAACAGAGAAAAAAGAGCCGCCGAAAAGCAGATTGAGCCAGCGTAATAGTAAGCCTGCCTGGCGTGATAAACCGCATACGGATTGAGGCAGGCCAGAAGCAGCGCCAGCAGAGCGGCGCCTGCGCCGAACCAGCGACGGGCAAACTGCCAGATAAAGCAAACCGACAGAACCCCCATTACCGCAAACGGCAGGCGCACCACAAACGGCGTTGCGGGCAGTCCAAGCTTTACCATCAGCAAACTTACTATTTCATTCAACGGAATCTGATTCAACCAGGGCGGGTTGCGCCAGAGTTCCAAAACACTTCGTCCTACCCGGGCCGTTTTATAAAACTCCATGGAATCGGTTCCAAACGATGCGTGCCCCAACATCAGGAACCGGGACATTACAACCGCAGTAAAAATCAGGAGTAATGCCAATAGTTCATATTTATTCGGACGTATAAAATGATTCCTTTTCATCTGCTCGGGCTTTCTTAATTCTGAATTTTTCACGGCACACGGGCAATAAAGCACAACATGTCCTGTTTAATATACTGATAAACACTATACGGCAGATCGGAGCCCCGAAGCAGCCAGCGCCAGAAAGGATAATAGTAAAAAACGGATGCCATCCGGACGATCCTCCGTAACCAGCCGCACCATCCAGCACCACAATACTTAATTACCTGAACATCGCGAAGTCCTGCTTCCCGCATAATGTGAGTTACATTTCGCCAAGAAGTCGGAAAGCGATGGGTATAATCGAGATTCCAAAATTCGAGTCCAAGAGTAAGCGCATCCGGGACAACGAAAACCACCAGACCGCCGGAACGCACTTTTTCTTTCAGTGCCTCTGTAAAAGCCAAAGCAGCTTCTCCATCCTGCAAATGTTCAAGTACAAATGCGGCATAGGCGACATCCGCTTGCAAAGCGCCAAGATCCGGCAACGGAGGACACGATCCCAAAACCACCGTAAAATCCGCTGATAGCCGTTCCACCAACATAGGGTTCCTGTCTACACCTACATAGTTCCAGCCGCGAACGCGACAGCATTGAGCAAACAGTCCGGTGCCGACCCCGATTTCCAGAACAGATACAGCATGATTCGGAACGCATGATTTAGAAATCCAATTCAATATCCGGTGTTGTCGGAATTCCTCCAGCCGCTTAACGCAGGGGGGAAGTTTTTCCATATTCTCTAAAAATGAGTCATAAAGTGGCATACCGTCTCCTATTGTTATTTTCCCTGTCAGATACAATTTCAGATAAATATTTTTCAAAGGCTGGAACAATCACCTGATCCCAGTCGTACCGGCGGGCTTCAGCCTGTCCGCCCGTTATCAGCGAGGCCGCCAGCTCCGGCTGACTCAAAACATCCCGGAGCTGTGCCGCCAGTTCAGACACGGACTCAAACAGCAGACCGCTTTGTCCGTGGGTAATAATCGAAGCTGCCGCTGAAGATGCAGCCCGCTGAGCCAGCACCGGCGTGCCGGCAGCCATTGCTTCGATCAGCACCATCCCGAATCCCTCCTGATCCGATGGCAACACAAAAACCTGCGCCCGCCGGAAAAGCTCATGCAGCCGGTCGCCGGGAATCGTCCCCTCAAACTGAACCCGGCCGGCCAGCCCGGCGTTGCGCACCTGATCTTCCAGTGCAGGCCGCTCCGCCCCCGGTCCGATAATACGCAGCGTATGTTCCGGAAAATCCGCGGCAATCTGTGCGAAGGCCTCCACCAGCCGGTCCACCCGCTTATGTTTCACAAGCCGTCCGACATAAAGAATTTCTTTGTTTTTAATCACGGGGCCGTCCGGACGGATTTCATCGACATTCACTCCGGCGGGAAGCACAGAAATCTGTTCGGGAGGAATCCCCAGTTTGAGACGCATGCGTTCCGCTGTAAAACCGGAAATCGTGTTGTGATGTCCGGACGTATGCACGGTCATGCGCTCCAGCACGGCGGCAAGCAGTCCCGGAAAACCGGCATATTTCCACCAGACCCTGAATCCGCGCGCCTCGTACCAGGTAATAGACATCGGCACCGGACGAAACCAGCCTGCCGCACAGGCGGTTAAGGCTGAAAGATAGGGAAATGCGTTGCAAAGCACCGCATCAAACCGTTCTTTCCGCAGAAACCGGAATACCGCGACCGCAAACAACAGGAGCTGAAGCGGCGAACGATTCCCCAGATTATTGGTTCTCTTCAGCCAGCGGCAGATGCCCGCATAAATCATCCCGTCCTGTGTCATCCGGGCGGGACCTTCCCACATTTTTGAAGAAACCAGCCAAACGTCGTGGCCGCGCTGCGCCAGACGCCGCCCGACCTCCCAGTTGATCTTTTCCCCTCCGCCGATGGACAGCGGATAAATTACGTCGTAAAGAATCGCGATTTTCATTTTCGTTTATCCGACGGATATGAATTCAAATCACACCTCCTGAACAGAAGTCCGGCCCTGTGCAACATCCATCATCAGCCGGACAACCTCCGGCATGCTCCGCTGCGCCTTCCAGCCCAGCCGCCGCTCGGCACGCACCGGGTCAGCCCGTCCGGTCATTAAATCGGACGGTCTGAACAGCAGCGCATCCACTTCAACATGGTCACGCCAGTTCAGGCCGGCACAGGCGAAAGCCTGTTCGATAAACTCAGCGAGTTTATAACTTTTCCCGGTAGCGATTACAAAATCTTCCGGTTCGGGCTGCTGCACCATTTTCCACATGGCCTCCACATATTCCGGCGCCCACCCCCAGTCCCGCTCGATATCCAGATTGCCCAGATAAAGTTTTTCCGGGCTTCCGGTCGCAATCCGGCACACGGCGGACGCAATCTTGCCGGTTACAAACCGGGCCGGACGCAAAGGCGATTCGTGATTAAACAGGATCCCTGTGCAGGCGTGAATATTATAGGCCTGACGGTAATTTGCCAGTTCCCAAAACGCGGCCGATTTCGCCACTCCGTATGGACTGCACGGACGGAACGGGGTCTCCTCATTAACCGGCGAAGATCCTGCATTCCCGAAACACTCGCCTGAACCCGCATTATAAAACCGTACCGGCCGCCCTAAAAACCGGATGGCCTCAAGCATGTTCAGCGTTCCGGTTGCAATACTCTCCAGTGTTTCAACGGGCTGTTCAAAGGACAGCGCAACCGAACTCTGCCCGGAAAGATTGTAAACCTCATCCGGCTGGACGGTCGAAACCGCCTGAAGCACACTTCGGAAATCATTCAGATTAATGGATAAAAATTTAATCTGTTCATAAATACCCAGCCTGCGCAGATTGGTGAACAGCGAACCCTGCGCATCACGGGAACCTCCGTAAACACGATAGCCTTTTTGTACAAGGAGCCGGGCCAAATAGGCTCCGTCCTGCCCCGAAATCCCGCAAATTAAAGCTTTTTTCATCGTTCAATTCCCCCACACAAAAAGACCCCGTCAGACGGACAGGTTCATCTCAAAAAGTATAACGGACGTCGTTTGGTCTCATCAAAAATCCGGCTGATATACTGGCCGACAAGACCGAGGCAAAGAAGCTGAACCCCGGCCATAAACAGAATTAAAGCGACAACGGTGGCCCAGCCTGACACATAACTATCCGGATTAATAATCCGCCCGACGATAACCCACATGCCCTGGATAAACCCGCATAACGCGATCAGGGCTCCCATTACAGTCATCAGGCGCAACGGCAAAGCGGAAAATGAAGTAATGGCATCCGCCGCCAGCCTCAACGATTTCCAGACGGGATATTTGGTTTCGCCGGCATGACGCGCAGCGCGATCATATTCGACGGCACATTGCCGGAAGCCGACCCAGCAGGTCAACCCGCGCATAAAACGGTGCAGTTCACGCACGTTTTTAAGCGCATCCACCACCTTGCGATCCACCAGACGGAAATCCCCCGCATCCATCGGAACATTCACTTTAGCCATCTGATGAAAAATCCGATAGAACGAGGCGGCCAGAAATCTTTTGATCCAGGTCTCTCCTTCGCGACTCTTCCGAACCGCATAGACCACTTCAAAACCGTCGTGCCATTTATCGAGCAGATCGGCAATGGTTTCGGGCGGATCCTGCAAGTCCGCGTCAATAATCACGACCGCATCCGCATCGGCATAATCCATTCCGGCCGTGATGGCAATCTGGTGTCCGAAATTGCGCGAAAGCTGAAGAATCCGGATGCGCGGATCGTTCTGACGGAGTTTTTCCAAGGCATGGACACTTCCATCGGTCGATCCGTCGTCAACAAAAAGAAACGCAGCCGTTTCACTGCGCTTCTCAAAAACCGCCGTCAACCGGCGGTAAAGTTCCGGAAGATTTTCTTCCTCATTCAAAAAAGGGACCACAATGGCCACACTGTTTTTCATACACCGCTCCATCCCGACAATGAATCGAACAAAAGTAAAAGCCCGTTTTTACCCGCTAATCCGCATAAATACACGCGAATAAGTTTTCCAATTACAAAAAAGAATCAAACCCCTTTTCAGCTTGCGCGCGCCTGAACCGCAGAAAACAAACCGGAATCCATAGTCTTCAATCAAACTTTACGCCCCACCGGGCAATTCCGGAACTTTTTGAATTTTGTATTCTTGTTTTTTTCTCCCATTCCCCGGCATTACACGCAGACGAAACGCTAACGCTACATTCACAACCTATTGAACCTCAAATACGTGCCGATAGACGACGTGTCCTTTTTTACTGCCCCACGACGCGGAGGGGCGCAATCCGAAGGTTTGCGAGACCGTATTTACAAAAGGATCGGGCTGCACCCAGACATACGGCTCTTCCGGCGGCCCCTTTACCATCCCGGAATCCGCGCCAACGAGAATCCAGCCTGAGTCATCGTAATCCGGATTCATCCAGTTTCCGGATGGATTCACCGCATTTTTCCAATACATAGACGTTCCCAGCAAAAATCCGTCGGCGGTGCGCACAGAAACCTGCGTCCATTTGGGATATTCCTGCCAGCCGGAGATCGCCGCCAGCACATGACGGCCCTTTTTCAGCGCAACAAGCGCCGAAACCGGCTTTTGCGGGTCGCCGCCGCGAAGAATCGACTTGCCGTCCAAATACAACTCGGAAGGCATGTTGCAGTAAAGTTGAATCAGTGCCGCCTCCGGCTCCGTATAGAGCCTGCGAAGAACCGCCGCCTGCTCATTCGTTGAAGCGGTCAACCCCTCGATAAACTGCTGTTGTGAAATTTGTTTTAATTCATAACGGCACACCAGCTTACGCAATTCGAGCATATCCTGAAACGGCGTATTAAACTGCGCGTTATACCGGTCAATATACTCTGTTTCGCCCTGCAAGTCGCCGAACCGTTCGAAGTTCCAAAGGTCGGTCATCAGCGTATAGGGCTGAACTTTATCAACCGGTGCAGCGGGGTTTTCCATGCGGCTGTCGGCGGCCTGCGGCTGATCAAGGTAATAAAACGCGACACTTTCATAAGCGGCATGACTGGCCTGATCAGGTCCGCGCTCAAAATCCATCTTGAAATTATTGTCGAAAAGCACCGGTTCGGTCAGATGAAGACGATATTGAACTGTCCGGAACGGCGCTTTGACGGGCAGCCCGTGCAGGGGCCGGGCGAAAACATTCTGGTAATACCAGCCGGCGTTGAAATAGTCTTCGAGACCGGTTCCCTGCCAGGTTTTCTGTCCATCAATCACCATCGATTCGTCAGACTCCAGCGCCCAGAAGCTTTGGTCGGCACTCACGACAGAAAGTATGCAGCCCGCGTAACGTCCATGTCCTGCGGTTTTCAGAACAGTATGCGGTGTGCCGGTTTCATTCGCGCCGCTGTTGCGCCAGCCTGCGTGAAAATAGCCGCCGGGAATGTGGCCGCCGGTTTGAATGCCGAATTTAAGGGCAACATTCTGACCGCTCCTGTTTTCCAGAACCATGCGGGCGGACGTTTGAAACGGCATCGGAAACCGGCAGAAAAAGGTATTGCCGATTGATCCGAAAAACATGGACTGCGCCCGCCAGCGCTGCCAGACGCTGCCGAAAAAATCACCCAGCGGAACGCAGACCGACGGTTCAGAGCCTCCATCCCAGGTTATTTTAAGAAATACATTGCGCAGTACTTCGGGAGAATGAACACCTGAATCAATCGTGAAGGCATTAATCGCCGCCGGCCCCTGCCCGCTCCACAATTCAACCGACTGTCCAGCCGTCAGAGAAAATTCTTTATCTGCGGTCCCCCGGCGATGGTTGACGCTATGAAAAAGATATTGCTTGATGGTATCGGTCTATCGGCAGATTATATAATTGAGGAAAGTTTCAAGGGCTATTGATATGAGTTTATGGGAAATAATTGTTCTGGCTGTTGTTTTGGGAATTGACGCAATGTCTGTTGCAATGGCGATAGGCGCATGTGGTTGCACCTTCAAACAGGGATGTCGTCTGAGTTTTTTCTTTGGGTTATTTCAGTTTATTATGCCCATAATAGGCTGGTTTTTGGGCAGGACTATTGTATCACTCGTTCAAAAATTTGATCATTGGATTGCTTTCGGTCTGCTTTTTATCATTGGCGCCAAGATGCTCTATGAGGCGTTTAAACCTGAAGATGAAGAAGATACAAAATGTGATCGGACAACAGGCTGGCATGTTATCGCCCTATCCGTAGCTACAAGCATTGATGCGCTTGGCGCCGGCTTGGGCATGGGAATACTCAATACGTCAATGCTATATCCAAGCACCATTATCGGCA
>JALOTS010000251.1 GCA_025457785.1 Pontiellaceae bacterium
GTCCTGGCAACCAAACCAGCCGCCACGTTGGGCACCCCAGAGGATCGTGGAGCAATGGGGCGAACTGGTGCAGGCGAAGGGACTATTCCCGCTGCTGGCCACATTGAGATTTGAAAACGGCCCGGAACAGTTGCGCTTCGAAGTCAAATCCATCATGCCGCAGAAAACCCAAGTTCCGGACGGCGCGTGGTTCCAGCCGCCCGCCGACTATCAGGAGATTCGGCCCTTGCCGTTTTGAAGACCATCGGACAAGAGGCAAACACACGCACGAGGCACAACCATCAGGAGAAAGAATGACATGAAGGCCAATCGCAACATCAACCGTCACATCGCAGCGCTCGCACTGTTTGCGGCAGTGATTCTTCATCCTTCATCCTCGCCGGCCCAGGGCAGCCTCACGCCGCCCGGCGCGCCCGCGCCGACCATGAAGACGCTGGCGCAGGTCGAGCCACGCACGCCGATCGACAACGCTCCGTTCACCATCTCCGCGCCCGGTTCGTATTATCTGACCACCAACCTGACCGTGGCGGGCGGCGATGCCATCACCATCGCCGCCAGCGGCGTGACGTTGGATCTGAACGGTTTTACCATCGCCTCGACCGCCGCTGCCCCCAATGGAAATGGCATCATGTTGAATAACGGCCTGAGCAACATCGCCATTTTTAACGGCCACATCACCGGCGGCGTGACCAACAACGGCAGTGACATCTACTCCGGACCGGGCTTTGCCAATGGCATTCGCTATCTGGAGACCGAACCGTCAAGCACACGGGTCGTTGGCGTTTCCGTTTCAGGGTGTTGCTTTGACGGCATCTTCGTGGGCACGGACGATGCCACCGTGGTGGAGGCCTGCAGTGTGCGGACGGTGGGTAGTTATGGGATCTGCGCTTCCACGATCAAGAATTCGGTGGCGGTTGACTGTGGATACAGGGCGCTCGGCGGGTGGCATATTTCGGACAGCCGGGGCATCGGCACCGGCGGCGGGGATGGGGTCTACGGCGAGCACGCTCTGAACTGCATGGGCTGCAGCAGGAGCGGGGCAGGGGTTTGCGCCGTCGTCGCCCAGAACTGCTACGGCTTCAGCGACAGCAGCGAGGGGGTATTCGCCCACAACGCCCAGAACTGCTACGGCTGCACCAGCAGCGGCTATGGACTATATGTCTATGAGACCGCCCTGAACTGCTGCGGCTACGCAAACAGCGGTACCGGGCTTAGTGCCGCCAGTGCCCTGAACTGCTCCGGCCACGCGGGCAGCGGCACCGGGCTTAGCGCCGATACGGCCATGAACTGCTCCGGCGACGCCGGCATCGGCGGCACGGGTTTGAGTGCCATTATTGCGAATTCATGCATGGTCGTCGGTGCCACCAACATCGCCTACAAATACAATATGCCGTAACGGGGTGGGAACGACTCGGAACGGGAAAAGGGAACCAGTATTCATGAAAACGAGCATGGCGCTGCTCGCGCTGTCTTCCGTCGCGGGCCTTGGGCCTTTGGCTTGGGTTTACGCCGTGAGCACCATTGACCCCGCCAACACGCAAGCCTACGGCGCCAACGTCGGGTGGATCGCGGTTGAACAGACCCACGGCCAGCCGCGGATCGACCTGCGCACAGGCAACCTGAACGGCTTCGCCTGGGGAGCGAACGTCGGCTGGATCAGTCTGAGCAACGCTCAGGCGTATGTTCGCACGGTTACCCTCGACTCTGGGCCGGACCGTGAACCGAGAAAAGGGGTCGGAAAAGGGGTTGGTCCTTCTATAAAATGATGTTTTTTGCTTCATTTCATGCACCCGCGCCGTTGGGAAACGCGACGAGGGCATCGCCCCGTATCGACATGCTGGCACATGGGTTTTTGACGATACCAGCCGAGGTTTGTCAAAAGAACCCTTTGTGGCCGGAATTCCGGAATTAATCGACAAACTTGTTGCTGATATCCCCAATGCAGATAAAGGATTCAGGCTTACATTCTCAGCACAGGAGTTTCCGGGGTTTGAAGACAAGCTTGTCTGGAAAAGGAAGGATTCCTCCGGCAATTGGTACTACTCCGAATCATTCAAAGCAGAAGGATGGCTTTGCCCCGCGTTGTTCAAATATTTTAGACAGGCACCCAGAACCATTTATGTAAAAGCAGAGGCGAAACAGCCTCCTGACAACCGTTAAGCCCTTCTGCATACGAAACTTTGCCGCAATGATTTCGCCAACGCTCCCCTTCGTGTCCGCAGCACCCCTTCGATTTTATCCGCAGATGGAACAGCCGATTCCCGCAGATGAAATTTCTTGTCTTCCGACCTTCGCCAAATTATTTATCGCTTCGCTTTCAGCTTTATGAACATCCATTCCTATGTATAGTTTCTTCATGGCGTATTCCTTTGGTTTGAATTGCATTGTTTATTCAATGCGGATAGGTCTCGGTTCGCCGAGGCAGCCCGCGAGACATACCCCGTTGGGTACGCCGCCAATTCAGAAAAAAATCGACCGCGGCGGAACCAACTTCAGCCATAAGGTCTGATTGAAAATAAAATGGAATAATATGGCAGCAGGCGACGCACAAAAAGCTTGGTATCCCGAGATGCTTCTGGAAATAAAGGAGCAGTGGTCTCGCGGTACGTCTTGGGATGACGTGATCAGACTTTGCGAGCGGATGACAATACTGCGCAAAGAATTAGCTGTCGCGAAAAGTATAAAACCGCCAATGATTAAATGCCCCAAATGCGGCACGCGTGAGCGCTCTGGGTATCCAAAAATCTCTGTGCGATCACTTTTTTTCGCACTCCAGAAAATAAATGTAATCACAGATGATGAATTCAAACAGATTGAGAGAGACTGGAAGAAACACCAGCGAGAAAACAGTCTCGACGCATATGGAAGAAAAAAATCATAACCAACGCCTTCATTCTATCGCTCACTCCGTTCGCTCAGAGAGAGGCGTAACGTGCAGAAAAATGAAAAACACACTCTACATATTGATCCTGAGTTTATGGGTTGCTGGATGTACCTCATCGAACATGCTGAATAAAGAATATCGTACAAACAAGCTGCGCGAAATCTATCCCGCTGAGGTTACGACGAAGTCGGATATCCATAAAAAACTCCAGACAAATCCCGATTTAGTGATCGAACGACCAGAAACTGGATGGATTGGATTTAACGACTCATCCCTATCGCAAAAGTTATTGAAGATTGAAGATCAAACCCAAAAGGACATAAAGCTTGTCGAGCGCTACGTGACGTACGATCCGCGATCATCTTTCGACTTTTACTCTTTGTGCAGCCTGTGGTTCTACTATGATTCTGAAGATCGGGTAGTAGATGTAGAATGGGAGTGGCATACCGACTAAAAACAATTAGCCCAACAAGGAAATGCAGAAGCCGGAGTCAGTCCGGAATGGCACTTAGTTAAGGGTTTTTGAACAGAAGGACGGACGGGGATTAACTGGTAAATTTTAAAAGCAGGACAGCGCTTCCAGCCTGTCCCCCGTGGCGCGGTGATGCAAAAATACAGACAGGCTGGAAGCGCTGTCCTACTTTACCGAACAACCATGGGAAAAAGCTTAACTTAGTGACATTCGGGTCAGTCAGTCCGCCTGATTCATAGTTTTGCGATTTTTGCGCATTTTCGCGGCTGATTGATTCGTGAATGGAAGTTGATATGAAAAATGGATCTGAAATCCTGATTTACCGGAAATGAGGGGCGGTTTATGGAGATTCTCGCTTGCTTGTAAGAAAAAATAGGGTATTTTTTCTTACGAAATTAAGTGGTGAACAGTATGCAGTCTATTGCAAGCCAGATTCTAATCGAAATTGATAAGCATGAGGCGAGCTGGTGTTTTTCCCAGAAGGATTTTATGGGAATTGCCGGCCGCAATGCGCTGGAGCAGGCGTTTTTCCGTCTATTGAAAGAAGGAAAGATACGCAGGATCGGTCGCGGCCTCTATGATGTTCCCCGTTACAGTGAATTGTTGAAGATGGTTCTCAGCCCTTCTGCCGATCAGATTGCCAAGGCGATTGCCCGTAAGCATGGCTGGCGGATTCTGCCAACCGGCGCACATGCGGCCAATATGCTGAATCTTTCAACGCAGGTTCCC
>JALOTS010000252.1 GCA_025457785.1 Pontiellaceae bacterium
AGATTGCTCAATTGGCACGTTTCCCGGCGGAAAGCCCGACTCCCGTTTTGCGTATTTCAGGCGACGGGACGATTTTTTATGCCAATAACGCCAGCCGCCTGCTGTTAAAACATTTGAAACAGCTCAACGGAAGAATTCTGCCTGATAATTTTTCGGTTTCCTTCGCTGAATTGCTGGTTTTAAACAAAATCCATCAGCAGGAAGTGATTTGCGGAGAAATCACCTATATGCTGACCATCTCTCCTCAGCCCGGCGAAGGCGAGTTAAATCTTTATGCGGCAGATATCACCGAGCGGCGGCAGGCCGAGGAACTCAATAAAAAGTCCCTTTCTCTGCTCGAGGCGACGATTGAATCGACCGCTGACGGGATTTTGGTGGTTGATCGGAAGGGAAGTATTCTCTGCTTTAATCAGAAGTTTATCAATATGTGGCGGATTCCCGCCGAGGTGATGACGCTGGACGGAGGCAAAGAGGTTCAGGACCTTATGTTGAGTCAGTTGTGTGAGTCTGAAAAGTTCTCGGTTAAAGTGAAGGAGATGTATAAGCAGCCGAAAGCGACCAGTTTTGATGTGCTGACGTTTAAGGATGGACGGGTTTTTGAACGGTATTCTCAACCGCAGCAGGTCAACGGGGTCGCCGTGGGCCGGGTCTGGAGCTTCCGCGACATTACCGAGCGGAAACAAACCATGCAGAAACTGGAACAAACGATGGAAAATCTTCGGTCTTCCAACCGGGATCTGGAACAGTTCGCCTATATTGCCTCGCACGATTTGCAGGAGCCGCTTCGCATGGTGGCCAATTATTTGCAATTGATCGACCGCCGCTACAGAAACAAACTGGATCAGGACGGTGTCGATTTTATCGGCTATGCGGTGGATGGCGCGGTGCGAATGCAGCAACTGATTGATTCTCTGCTGGATTATTCCCGGTTGCAGACCCGCAAACGTCCGTTTGAAACGGTTAATCTGGAACAGATCCTTCAACGGACGTTTCGCGATCTGGAGGATCGCATTGTTGAAACCGGTGCAACAGTCCGGGTTGATCCGCTCCCGAAAGTTACCGGCGACCCGGTGCAGTTGGCCCTCGTCCTTCAAAATCTTGTTGGAAATGCGTTGAAATTCCGTGACAAAAACCAGCCGGAGGTTCATATTTATGCCGAAGAAACGTCCGCCTGCTGGAAAATCTCGGTTTGCGACAACGGCATCGGAATTGAGCCCGAGCATTATGAGCGGATATTTAAGATTTTTCAGCGGCTGAATAACCGGACAGATTATCCGGGAACGGGAATCGGGCTGGCTATCTGCAGGCGGGTTATTGAGCGGCACGGCGGGGAGATCGGGGTAAAGTCTGTTATTGGAAAGGGAAGTGTATTCTGGTTCACTCTCCCGAAAAGAGGGGAAAGGCAGTTATGACTATGTTTAGAGCGATTGAAATTTTATTGGTGGAAGACAATCCCGGAGATGTCCGCCTGACTCAGGAAGCGCTCAGGGAAAACAAAATCCGCAACAATCTGCATGTGGCGAAGGACGGGGTCGAGGCCATGCGGCTTCTTCGTGATACGACCGGGAAGGACAGGATTCCCCGCCCGGATCTCGTCCTTCTTGATTTGAACCTTCCCAAAAAAGACGGACGTGAAGTGCTCTCTGAAATAAAATCCGATCCGCTGCTGCGTTCGATTCCGGTTGTTATTCTCACCACGTCCGACGCGGAGGAAGATGTTTCCAAAGCCTATCAAATGTACGCCAACTGCTATGTCCGTAAACCGATCGATCTCAGCCGGTTTATTGAAGTGGTCAAAATTATCGAAAATTTCTGGCTCTCTATTGTCGAACTTCCGCCTACAGACTGAGTTTTTTCGCCCCGGGGCGGCGCCGCCGCAAATTAAACCTGGTTTTTTGAGACGGACGTTTGTGTGCATTCTCTGCATAATGATCGTCGCGCCGGCCGGGTTCGTTGGTTGTTTTAATTATTGATTACGGCCCTTCATGATGAAAAAACTGATTTTTGTCTGTACCGGCAATACCTGCCGAAGCCCGATGGCTGAAGGCCTTTTAAAACATCTGCTCGGTCCGGAGTGCGGATGGGAAATTTCCTCAGCAGGCGTTTGCGCCGCTGACGGCTGGCCGCCGAGCGGATATGCGGTCGAAGTCCTGCGCGAAAAAGGGATTGATATTTCCAAACAGCGTTCCCGCACACTGACACCGCAGATGATCGAAGAGGCCGATCTGCTGATTACGATGACGCAAGGCCACCGGCAGGCGGTTCTGGCCGCCGTTCCGCAAAGCGACGGCAAAGTTTTCTTGCTAAAATCATTCGGAGTCGCACAATGCGCGACTGATATTTACGACCCGGTCGGGGAAGCGCTGGATGTTTACCGCCGCGTGCGCGATGAAATCGATGACGCTTTGCCCGACTTGATTCTTTTTATGATGGAAGAAAGGAACTGACATGAAGATGGTTATCGGTGCAGATCACGGCGGCGTTGAGCTGAAGGCGAAAATGGTGTTGGTTTTGAAGGCAAAAGGGTTTGATGTCGAAGACATTGGAACCAACAGCGCCGAATCCTGCGATTACCCCGATTATGCAGCACAGGCGGCCCGGCAGGTTTCACAGGGTGAAGCCGATCAGGGAATCCTGATCTGCAATACCGGGATCGGAATGAGCATCGCCGCCAACAAGTTTCCGCGCGTACGCGCCGCGGTCTGCTGCACCCCGGAAATGGCAAAATTAACCCGAATTCACAACGCATCCAATATCCTCTGCCTCGGCGCAAACAACGGGACATCTGATATGGCGCTTGAAATTCTTGAAGCCTGGCTGGCCAATAATCCGGAACCCGGCGGACGGCACGAGCGGCGCGTGAACAAAATCAAAGCGCTGGGCAAAAGCACTTCCGATGCCATCGCGCTCTACGACAGCGATCCGGAAATGTACAAAATCATCCGCGACGAAAATGTCCGGCAGAAAAACAATATCGAACTGATCGCCTCCGAAAACATCGTTTCGCAGGCTGTCCGCGAGGCGCAAGGCTCGCGTCTGACCAATAAATATGCGGAAGGCTATCCGGGCAAACGCTGGTACAACGGTTGTGACTGTGTGGATGAGGCCGAACGGCTGGCCATCGACCGCGCCAGACAGATGTTCGGGGCAGAGCACATCAACGTCCAGCCGCACAGCGGCAGCGGCGCGAACATGGCGGTCTATTATTCCGTCCTGCAGCCGGGCGACACCATTCTGGCGATGAGCCTCGCCGAAGGCGGTCACCTGACCCACGGCCACCCCATGAACTTTTCGGGCCGTTTTTTCAAAATTATTCCGTACGGTGTCCGCAAAGATACCGAACAGATCGACTACGAGGAAGTGCAGCGCCTTGCCGTTGAACATAAACCGCGAATGATCGTCGCCGGCGCCAGTGCTTATTCGCGTATCATTGACTTCAAGCGGTTGCGCAAAATCGCCGATTCCGTCGGCGCATATTTCATGGTCGATATGGCGCACATTGCCGGACTGGTTGCCGCAGGCTGCCATCCGAGTCCTGTTCCGGATGCCGATTTTGTCACGACCACGACGCATAAAACGCTGCGCGGTCCGCGCGGCGGAATGATTCTCTGCAAAGAAAAATTTGCTGCGGACATTGACCGGCAGGTCTTTCCCGGCATTCAGGGCGGCCCGCTGATGCATGTCATCGCGGCAAAAGCGGTGGCGTTCGGCGAAGCGCTGACCCCTGAATTCAAAACCTATCAGCAGCAGGTCGTCAAAAACGCGCAGGCACTTTGTGAAGCCATGCAGGCCAACGGCTTTCGCATTGTGTCCGGCGGAACCGACAACCATTTGATGCTGGTCGATGTCAGCTCCGGCGGATTGACCGGAAAAGATGTCGCGAACGCACTGGATAAAGCCTCGATTACGGCCAATAAAAACGGCATTCCGTTCGACCAGAAGAGCCCGTTCGTCACCTCCGGCGTACGCCTGGGAACCCCGGCGGTGACCACACGCGGCATGAAAGAAGCGGACATGGTGCAGATCGCCAACTTTTTCAAAGCGGTTACAACGAACA
>JALOTS010000253.1 GCA_025457785.1 Pontiellaceae bacterium
CTGATCCGCCAAAATGCGCCCGGCACAATCAGCCAAAAGGTTCCCTCTTCGGCCTGTTTTAAATCCGCCGAAAAAACAGACTGCCCGACATCCCTGATGAGCACCGTCCATTGATCATCCGAACGCAGAACCAGACTCTCTCCGATCAGAACCAGCAGATTCCCGTTCGGCAGGACCATCAATGCCGTTGCCCACGGAATCTCCCGATGATGCGTGATTTTGGATAACAGCACCTCATCGAAGGGAATCTTCGTCACGGTGACCCCGTCATAATGCGCGATGCTTCCGGTATTTCCAAACCAAAGGCTTCCGTCGGCGGCCTCATCCATGCACAGCACGCCGAGGCCTTCGAGCGCCTCCTCGTGCCGCCAGCGCCACGGCTCCAGCAGCGGATCGCTCATAACCGGCATATACGGCTGAACGGCCGCGCACCAACCCGGCAGCAGCAGAGAAAAAAACAACAGACTGAATAACGTCAAACGAACCTTCATACGGTCAGAAATATAAAATCAAACGAACAGAAACACCAGACTCCATTCCATTAACCGGTCAGATCCTTTTTCGGGGATAAAACCCTGCAACCAGAGCAATCAGCGCGAACACAAATGAAATCAGTGTGATCGGGGGCATGCCTCCCGGCCATTTCGACGGCGTGAACCATCCCTGAAACCCAGGTAACATGGCATGGAGACCAATGAAAAAAACCAGCAGAGTCAATTTCATCACTCCCCGATCGGCACTCTGATTCGCTTGCGCCTGAAGCACCCCCTTCATACTCCCTGCGGCACCCGCTCCAAAAAGCAGCGACCAACTTGCAAGCAGCGTCAGTTTGCCTTGAATGAAAAATTTCTCGTAATAGACGGGAGAAAACAACACCAATGAAAGAAGCCCGTGCATAAAGGCAAACAGACCCGCCATAGACAATGTTTTGTCTTTCGCACTTCCTTTTTCAAAACGCTGACGGATGACTGCTACCACCAATAGAGTAAGCGCCGACAACGCAAATGCTTTGTTTAACGTATAGACAGACCAGTCATTCCAGGAAACCCCCTTGCACACGTTATAGCGTACCGTTGCATAAAGAGTGGATCCGAACAGAACGAATATCGCAGTTTTCATTTATGGTTTTTCCTTTTTCATCTGCAGTTTAGCCACGTTTCAATCGGAATATCAAATCCGGTTCCGATCTGATAATTGTAGGTCGCCGTTCGCAGCGCTTCGCCAACGGCATGGAGATCGTAATCAAACTGCCCGTCAAACAGGATTTCATTACCTGTTACTCCTCACTGTTTCAACGTTTTTTGTGATTTGTATTTTGTATGATTTGCGGAGCAGAAGGTCCGACCCCGTTTCTGACGAAAATTAAAATCACTCCCGAAGCGGCGGAACCGACAACCTGCGGTTGAATTTATAAAATATGACACTTCAATTCTGTGAAGTCTCATACAAGGCTGTCCGTCAGAACACAACCGCCCTGAAGCAAGCGTAACGGGAACACGCTGAAACGCGGACTGAAAATACAGAATGCGCACAAGAGAGTCACCCCGGCAGAAGCAGATGTTGATACTGTAGTGCGATCAAAGTTTCCGAAGCAGATGTTGATTGCAGATTCGCTGCCCCGGGGTTAAAACTCCATTGAATGAGACCACATTAAGGAGAGAAAATGAAACAGATTTTACTGGCGGCGGTTTTATTTGCGGCGGGGCGGGCGGCGGCGGTATCACCGCTGGTCGGGCCTGAGGATGGTACGAACCGGGTGGCGATTATCAACAGCGGCTATGATGCACTGCTGCTGCGGGTGCATTTGTTCCGCAATGCGACGAACTCCATCAACGTGCAGACGTTTATTCTGACGAACGATGAGTGCGGACGGCTGTTCATGTACGAGCTGATTCAGGCCGCGAAGCGCGGCGTAAAGGTTCGAATGATCGCCGATCATTTTGTCTCGGACAAGGATTGCGGTCTGGCGGCGTTTCTGGCCACGGTGCATCCGAATCTGGAGTTCAAATATTACCGTCCGGCGGCGGAACAGTTGAAGCCGTCGAAGCTGCGCGGAATGGTTCAGGGATTGTTTTCTTTCCGCGATCTGAACCAGCGGATGCATAACAAGCTGATCACGGTAGATGGAACGTTTGCAGTGACCGGCGGGCGGAATATTGAAAACACCTATTATCATTTTTCTCCCGGAATGAATTTTAAAGATCGCGATGTGCTGGCGGCCGGGCCGGTGGTGAAGGCGATGGAAGCCTCCTTTGAGACGTTTTGGGATTATAAGCATTCCGTGGCGGGCCGCGAGCTGAAGGATGTGAAGGCCCGGATCGAGCAGGATGATTTTACCCGTCATGTCACCTGGGATGATTTCCACTTCCATGGATTTTTTGACAGGCTGACTGCCGAGGCCGGTGATCCGGCTCTGATCAAGGCAAAGTTTGCCGATTCATTGCATCCCGTGCAGCGCGTGGAGTTCATTTGTGATCGACCGGGGAAAAACAGCCGTTGGGGTTTGGGCGGAGATGGTGTCATTACGGAACGGCTTCGCACGGAATTGTCGGCCTGCGAGCGGCAACTTGTGATGCAGACCCCTTATCTGGTTCTGGATCAGTCGATGCGCGAGTTTTTCGGGAAGTTGAGGAAAAAGAACCCGAAGCCGAAGGTAATTGTGTCGTCGAACAGTTTTGGATCGACGGATAACATCATGGCCTATTCCGCCAACTACAAATGGCGCTCGCTCTACATCGAGGATCTCGGATTTCAGATTTATGAGTACAAGCCGCTGCCTGCCGATCTGCTGGCGGTGTTCCCCGCCTATCCGAAAATGAAAGCGATTGCCGCTCAGCAAGCGGGCGGGGACGATACACCAACGCAGCCGTTTTTGTGCATACATGCCAAGTCATTTGTGATGGATGACCGTCTGGCTTACATCGGCACCTACAATCTGGATCCGCGCTCCGCCAATCTGAATACGGAGGTCGGACTGCTGATCTATGACGAAAACGTTGCGGCTCTGCTGAAGGCGGACATTCTGAATGATACAAAACCGGGCAACAGCTGGGTCATCGCCAAGCGGGAAATCCCGTTGAGTCTGGATAAGGTTAATGCGGTCATGGAGTGGGCTTCATCGGCCAGTCCGGTTGACGTCTGGCCGCTGCGCAACACCAGCAGTTTTGATCTGCGTCCCGGACAGGTGCCGGTTCCGCCGGGCCATCCCGAGTTTTACAAACGCTACAGTGATGCAGGCTGCTTTCCCGGCGACGATGAGCTGCTGAGCCCCAAGGCGGCTCAAACCCGGATATTAAAAATGCTGAACGGCCTCGCCACGCCGATTTTGTGACCGGAACAGCCGGATTGCGTTCCGCCCCAAAAACCAATCTGCAATCACCACGCACTCCAGCCCGAAGGGGAGATAGCCGCTATAGCCGAGGATCGGCATTTCAAACAGATGAAAACGGCTGACATACGGAACGTTATAGATCCATTTAGACAAACTGTACATATTCCACATTTCCCAGAAAAAACCGCAGATAAGCGCAGCAAGGCAAAAGCGGAATACGGGCCGCCAGTCGCCATGCCCAAGGGGAGAAAATAGTGTGTCAGAATTTTCCAAACCTTGGAAACGAAGAGACCGGGCCAGCCGTCGGCTCCCTAAACAACATGGCGGCACAGGACCGGATTCCAAGGTTTGGAAGCTGATCAGCAGCAGGAGCGGAGCAATCCAAAGGAGAGGAAAAAGCAGATCGGGAAACCATCCGATGAAGAAGAGTCCGGCGGCGGAACCCATCAACGTTATGGCGGCAACCCGTCGGGGTTGCTTCAAGCGGATCGGCAGGAAGTTTTCCAGTCCGGCGGTTATCCGGGGGTTGGAAGCCAGATACTCTTCGGTAGAGAGTACGGCGGGAAGAACCGTGGCGAACGGAAGCGCGGCGGCAATGAAATATTGCATCCCGGACAGATCATCGCAGGCCGTATAATACCAGTTTTGCACAAAACGGTTGAGGTATTCGAAGAACCACCAGAATGCGGCGCTCAACGGAAACAGTTGCAGAAAACAGTT
>JALOTS010000254.1 GCA_025457785.1 Pontiellaceae bacterium
GAAAGGCGAAGCGTCCGGAGCGGCGGGTGATGTGAAAAATATGCTTTCCGACCCCGAACGGCTCGCTCAAATGATTATGGAAGCCTCCGCCATCCGGCAGACAAACGTCTCGGTGCAAAGCGGCGAATCACTGGCCGATATTGTCGTCGGGTGCCTGCGCCGCACGTACAGCGGGTTAAACAAAGAAAGTGAATTCCAATCTGTACAGGGCAAAGCCAATCTGACAAAAGCCATGATGCTGCTCGAAAAAAGCGTTCTGGATAAAATTCATGCGGCGCTCGGCACACAGCATCCGGAAATTGACCGGCGCATTTTCGATGCCATCCGGGAAATGGAAGAAGAGCAGAAGTTTGACGTGCTGACCGCCCACTATTTTGATCAGCGCCGCAAACTCGAAGCGGCGGAAGAAAAGCTGGTTGAAACCATTCAAACTCAGGGCGAACAAAAAGCCCGCGAACAGTTCGGTGCCTCCATGATTCCGCAAAAAGATTGGCAACGGCTGATGGTTAAGGCGGGCATGGAATCCGACGCAGGCACCGGGTCTGGAATGGGGCTCGGTCTCGATATGAGCGCACTGGCCATTGTCCTTGAAAAACTCGAAGGACTGATGCAGATCGAAACCAACGACCCGGAACAGATCAAAACAGCGGTCGATGCCACGCGCAACGGACTCAATAACTATACCGACCGCATCGAGTCACGCATCAAGGAGTTGGAAACCCAGATTGATATGGGCAACCGGCACTCCCTGACGGTAGAAGATCATGCCGACAACTTGAACCGCGAGCAGTTAATGAAAGAAGTTTCCGAACTGACGCTGGCCTTGTTCCAGCCGTTGACTGTTGTCAATGTTTCAGTGGAATCGGCCATGCGCCACGCCGGTGAGGGGCTTCAAAACGATCTGCTGGCCATGGCGCGTGAAAGCGGAAAACGAATGGAAGCTCTCATCAAACGGCTGATGATTCTGGTGGGTTATCCTGTGCTTGGAAAAAAGACCTAAGCCCGCCTGCGGCGGCGGACAAACCAGGCGATCAAAACGGCGGCTGCCACGGGAACAAGAATCAGCACCGGCAGTAAAACGTCATGATTCCGGGGAACGGACGGCGCGGCGGGGACTTCCTGAGGAACCGGCGGAGACTCAACCGCAGGTTCGGCGACTGCAGGCGGCGGAGGCGGAGGCGGCGGAAGCCTGGCAAACCCGGTTTCAATCCATTCAGCGGCTTTGGCATCCCGCACATTTTTGTCCCTGCTGCCCAGAATCACAACAATCACGCGCCGTCCGTTGCGCTGCGCTGTCGCGGTAATCGAAAAACCGCCGGAAAGAAAATAACCGGTTTTCAGGCCGTCACAACCGGGCACTTTGCCGAGTAATTTATTCGAACTCGTCGATAGCACCATATTCGTGGTATTCGGGCGAAACGGACGCGTTTCAATTGAACTGTATTTCAACGTTTCAGGATGTTTTTCCAGCAGCGCTTTCGCCAGACGGGCCATATCCAGCGCGGAGGTTACATCCGGCTCCTGTCCGGTTGACGGCGGAAGTCCGTGAACGGTATGAAAAACGGTCCTGCTCAAACCGATCACCTGCGCTTTCGCCGTCATCCGTGCCGCATGAGCCGCCCGGCTTCCGGAAGCGTGAACGGCCAGCGCCGCCGCTGCATCATTGGCGGAATGAATCATCATGGCATAAATTAATTCCTCGAGCGGAAAAACCTCACCCTCTTTCAGCCAGACCTGCCGTCCGCCGATCTGCGACACCTCACGGGTCACCGTCACCGGTTCATCCAGCCGCAATTTTCCCGCTTTGATATCGTCAAAAATCACAAACAGATTCGCCAGCTTGACCATACTGGCCGGATAGGCCACCGCCGACGCATGATCTTCCATCAAAATGGTTCCGGCAGCAGCATCAATCGCCACGGCACCGTAATAGGGATCACGCGAACGCACATCCAGCGCCTGCGCACAAAGCGCGGTTCCAAGCATCGGAATCAACAAAATCAAAAACTTCGGTGAAAATGGAGCGGTCATAAAAATCCTCGGAGTTAACGGCGGTGGAAACTAGCAAAACCGAAAACCCCGCGCCAAGGAATTCGTAAAAATTCGGAATGCCGACCTGTCCAGCTTTAAACCCGGGAAATGTTGAACCGATTGAATGAAACCGGACAGCGGTACCATCACTCCACTGCTCCGGTACCCCACGCCTCATTCGGAGTCGGTCCCAGATCAAGTTCCAGCACGCCGCCCTGAACCAAGTCCTTATGCGACAACCAGCAGACGGTGCAGGGCTGGCCATTCCATGCGGCCGATTGAATATAAACGTTTTCCGGGCTCTGATTCCGGGCGATGATCGTAACGGTTTTTCCGCCGTAATATTCCGGGCTCAGATGAAGGGTCACTTGATCAAAAACCGGCGCGGTGATGTCGTAACGGGGATCGGGACCGGAACCGCCGTCAAACTGAAACAATCCGATAGCCATCAGGGCGCTGAGCGCGCCCATTTGTCCCTGATCTTCGTCCCCGTTATAGCCGCTGTACGGATCGGTTCCGCTGAAGTTGGCGCTTTGCACGGCGCGCACCCATTTCTGACTGAGCCACGGAAACCCGATCCGGTTGAAATAGTGCGCCATGCCGGTGCCGTCCTGATTGGCATAATCCACCCAGGCTTTCCCGTGAACCCGGCCCTGAAAATGAAACTTGTCCTGAACTGCAGCCTCGAATTGTTCGTTGAGTTTTTTTGCGGCGGCGGCGGGACCGCCAAGCAATTCAGCCAGCCCCGGCGGGTCGTGCGGCACATAAAAGGTCGTGATTGCCGCGCTGGTTTCGCAAAAGCCAAGCTGTTCAAACTTTTCTTCGGTCGGCAGAAAGTTCGGCATCCAGCTTCCATCCGCTTCCCTGACCCACGCGGATTGTTTTTCCGGCCAAATGACATGGCGGTAGTTTTTGGCACCTGAGATAAATCTTTCATAAATATCGTCGCGACCGAGTCCTTTGGCCATCTGGGCAATGCACCAGTCATGGTAGGCGTTGTAGAGGGTCAGACTGGTCACGGCTTCGCCGTGAAATCCTTCAAGAAAATTTCCCCGCGAGATATAGCCCTTTTCCTGGTACTCCTTATAAACCGCAGGGGTCGGATTTGTCGCATAGCCGCCATAGTACCGCCCGCCTTCCGGGCCGGTGTTTTTCACCAGCCCTTCCAGTGCCGCCTCACAATCAAAAGTCCGTATGCCTTTGGCGTACGCCGAGGTAATAAACGGAGCCGCAGAATCCCCGATCATCACAAACGTATAATTGCCCCCGGAAGGCCCGCGCGGAATCAGTCCGCCGTTTTTGTACATCTGCACCGAGGTGTTGCAGAAATCGCTGTACCGCTCAGGACAAAGCAGCGGCCAAAGAATATCGAGACTCCAATGCGATCCCCACCACGCATCGAAATTGTGCATCGCGAAAGCGGGCCGGCCCGCCTTGTCAGCGGGAATTTTGCGCACAACACGGTTTTCACCGGTCATATCACTGTAACTGCCATCGACATCATTGAGGATACGGCGCCCCAGCATGGAGCGCCACAAATCGGTATAAAACTTGGTTTTCTGAGCGTCGGAGCCGCCTTCGACTTCGATTCGGGACAGGTGCGCGTTCCACTCTTCCTTTGATTCTCGAACCACCCGGTCAAAATCCCAATGAGGCAGCTCTGCTTCGAGGTTGTTACGTGCGCCTTCGACCGATGTATAACTGATGCCGACCTTCATCAGCAGCGGCGCGGCGGCATCGGTTTCGAATCGAACGAATGCACCGGCGTTTTCTCCGCAAACGGAATCCGCAGGACCCTTGAGTTGCCCGTTTTCCCATCCGCCAAACGCACGCATCGGCTGATTAAACCGGGCCACAAAATAAATCGGGGTCTCCTTTTTGCGACGAACATTTCCTTTCATCACGCTCATCCCGGCGATTTCCTGCCCGTCAACTTTACAAACCTCGGAACGGACCATTGGGCCGTCTCCTAAAAACGCCCCGGTATCAAACAGAATATAGGCTT
>JALOTS010000255.1 GCA_025457785.1 Pontiellaceae bacterium
CGACGTGATCCAGATGAAGGCCACGGTGAAGGAGGCGCTTCCCAACGCCATGTTCCGGGTGGAGCTGGAGAGCGGGCACAGGGTCCTCGCGCACATCTCCGGAAAGATGCGCAAGCACTTCATCCGGATTGCCATCGGCGACCGCGTCACTGTCGAACTCACCCCCTACGATCTGGGCAAAGGCCGTATTTCTTTCCGCCATAGAGAGTAATAAAAATATCGTTTGACAAAGCCCGGTGCATCACCTAGTTTTTCCGCCTTTGTGAAAAATTCTGCCCGCTTAAGGGGGTGTTAAAAATTATGGCCAGTACAACGTGTGAAGTGAAACTCCGTCGCGGTGAACCCGTCGAAAAGGGATTGCGCCGACTGAAAAAACTGCTTGATCGTGAAGGCATTCTAAAAGATATGCGCGGACGCAAGTGTTTTGAAAAACCGGGTGACAAGCGACGGAAAAAACAGGCTCGCGCCCGTTCCCGCGCCCTGCGCGACAGCCGCATGTCCTCCGGAAACAGCAACAATAGTAGCAGCAATAGCAGCTACAGCAGCTACAACGAGAATTAAATAAAGGTTTAACTCATGCCGAATATTAAAAGTGCGAAGAAAAGAGTGCGCTCGTCTGAAAAGCGGCGTACCGGCAATGCGTCGGTTAAGACGAAAGTCAAAACCGTCCGCCGTAAAACGCGCGAAGTTCTGACCGCCGGCGTTCCCGAAACGTCTGCGCAGGCTGTGCGCGAATACAGCTCGGTGCTGGATAAGGCCGTCAAACGCGGTGTCATCAAGAAAAACACCGCGATTCGACGTAAAAAACGTGCGACCGCCGCCCTGCGCAAGCTGGCGAAGTGATTTTTCCAACTCCTGGAAAAACAAGAAAGCCGTCCTTTACCGGACGGCTTTTTTCATGAAACGATTTTATCACGCCCACACTCCCTCACTCCCAAACCCCATTACTCCATCACTCCCATACTCCCACACTCCCCCCACCCCCTCACCAGGCCGTCACAGTTGTACTGACCACCTTGCGGGCCAGATCCGCCGCCGCCTTCGGCAGCGCGCCGCGCTTCGCCGTGGTTAAATCTGAATCAAAAAGAAATTCTCCGTCGCCCTGTATCACCGGATTTTCCAGAAGAACCTTGCTGCTCTCCGCATCCGAAAGCAAAGAAGACGCGGTAATCGTCATGCGGTATTCTTCCGCCTGCGAACCCTGCCGGCGATTAAACGCCAGCGGTTGCAGCGCAAAACGCGTCAACGTTACCGTCAGCACCGCATCCGCCTCTTCCAGCGGACGGACTTCAAGCCGCCCGTCCATCTGCAGCTCGGCCCGCAGTGCCTTCATCACCGCCACTTCAATCGACGGCTCATCCGTTTTATTAACAATGGACAGACTGACCGACCGGATGGAGGGATCCAGCGTACTGCCGACGTGATAGCCCGCGCACCCGGAAAGCGCCAACATGACCACGGGGAAAAAAAGTTTTATCCATTTCATGCCGTCACCATAGAAGAGCCCCCTGTTCACGGTCAAGCTAAGACTCCGTTGCGAACACCTTAGGACATGGTGCAGCCGTAACTGCCGTAGCCGGAGCGGCCATAACCGACCAGCGTTGCGCCCGCATCAAGCGTCAATGAATTTCCAAGGAATGGAAAAACTTCGTGCATAGTCCGCGCTTCAGCGTGCTTTTCCTGTTCGCAGTACAGACTCCAGCCTGCCCGCTCCATATGCGGCCTCTTTCTGCCCCCCGCCCTGATCAGGATTCGTCCCTCACCTGCGGTCCGCCCCCTGCCGGCATTCCGCGCCGCCTGTCGGTTTTCCTGCTGTCCGGAAGAGCAAACGAATCGCTTAACGGCAGACCGAACGGAACCCTTGATTGTCGTAAATCTCCTCCGGGCCGACCCAGACCGAATTGCCGCAGCGCGCAAAGTCCGCGTCGGAGTCCCATGCCCCGCCCCGGATCCTCCGGAACGAAACCGCCGTATCATTGCACCACTCCCAAACGTTTCCCACCATGTCATACAATCCATACCCGTTCGCCGAGAAACTTCCCGCCGGACTGGTGTATGGAAACGGATCGATGTCATACAACGGATGATAGTCACGCGTCAAACTGATGTCATAGCTGTAGGAAGAAGAACTGTAATAATTCGCCTGAGTGTGCTGAATCGTGTCACCCCAGGAGAAACGCATGCCGATCAATCCACCGCGCGCGGCATATTCCCACTCCGCATTGGTCGGCAGGCGGTAACCGTTGGCAGAAAAGTTGCAGCTCCAATCACTCAGGCTGTAACATGGGGTTCGCCCCTCCATCTCACTGCGTGCATTACACCATTTCAGACAGTCGTACCAGTTGACCGTATGAACCGGATGGTCAGCTGCTTTGCCGGAACCCGCGTTGTCAAAGCTGTAGCCGTTGGCAACCGCCCAGTTATAAACCGAATCCCACTTCGCCTTGGTCACCTCCGTGCGATCCATATAAAACGTGCTGATCTTCAGCGAATAGAAACCATAGTCCGGATCTGTTCCGCTGTTAATTCCACCGGGAATCAGAACCATGCCGTCAGGCATGTTGCGGTCAAACACTTTCAGCGCCCCCCGCGATTCATCACCGGGCACCTCCGTATAGCGCCGCCAGCCGTTTGATTCCGTTAAATTCTCTGAAACTTCCACCGTCACCGCCGCCCCGGCGCTCTGGCCGTCCCACGTCATAACCCCATCGGTAAAACCGGTGATGGTGATCTGATTCGTTGCAAGAATCCGGAAAAACCGGATCGGGGACTCCTGCGCAGATAAAAGCCCTGCCGCCAACATAAACATCCCGCTGATCATCACTATCCGAAATTTATTCGCCCTCATCAAATCCCTCCGTTTTTGTTATCGTACAACAACCCGAAATCGCGGTGAATTTATCCGTTTTCATAACCGGCAGAAAGTTTTTTGTTCCAGAAATTAAAAGTTTTTACCCGTCCGGTTTCCGCACTTCTGCGCACCTCCCGGAAATTAATGAAAATTTTGGTCTGAACTTGATTCGTACCGTCGTTCGGACTACTTTAGATGGCCATTCACTTTTCATTCACGGAGAAAAACTATGAAAAAAGTACTGATTCCGACCAAACTTGATGTTGTTACCAAACAAATGCTTGAAGCCAACGGAAATTATACCGTTGTACAGGATGCCGAAACCGAAATCGGCGCGCTCGCCAAAAAGAATCCGGACACCTATGCCCTGATCGTACGAAGCGAAAAAGTGACACCCGAACTGATCGATTCCATGCCCTCTCTTAAAGTCGTCATCCGCGCCGGCGCAGGCTATAACACCATCGATACCAAGTACGCCCGCCAGAAAAAAGTTGATGTCATGAACACCCCCGGCGCCAACGCCAACGCCGTCGCCGAAGAAGTGATCGCCCTCATGCTGGCCGATGCCCGCCATCTGATCGAAGCCGATGCCTCCACCCGCCGCGGCGAGTGGGAAAAAACCAAATTTATGGGACGCGAAATCACCGCGAAAACCGTCGGGATCGTCGGACTCGGCGCCATCGGCAAGCTGGTTGCCAAGCGTCTCAGCGGGTTTGAATGCAAAATTCTGGCTTTCGACCCCGTCCTCTCCGAAGAAGCCGCCGCCCGCCTCGGCGTTAAACAAGTCAGCCTGAAAGACCTTTTTGCGCAGAGCGATTATGTTTCGCTCCACATGCCGGAAAACGAACAAACCAAGGGAATTATTAATAAAGAACTCTTCAGCGTCATGAAAAAAGGGGCAACCCTGATTAACTGCGCCCGGTCCGGCATTATCAATGAAAACGACCTGCGCGCCATTAAAGCCGAAAAAGGGCTGCGTTTTCTCAACGATGTCTATCCGAAAGATGCCGAAGGCCCCAAGAGCGTAATCGACATCGCCGACATCATGGTGCCGCACCTCGGCGCCTCCACGAAGGAAGCCAACTATAACGCGGCCAAACGTTCGGCGGAACAGCTCATTGATTTCGACAGCAAGGGCGTCACCTCCTACATCGTCAACCGCGATATTCCGGAAGG
>JALOTS010000256.1 GCA_025457785.1 Pontiellaceae bacterium
TGGCTTCCGGCGATTTCGCCAAGCCGTTTATCATAATCCAGCGACGAATCCGTGTTGTTGAATTTCGGCAGGTTATTCACAAAATCATAATCATTGTATGTCATGATGCGTGTCGAGCCGGACTCGCTCCAGTTGAAAATCTCAGGCATATGCCATTTGCCGTAATGTTCGGCGAGGTATCCCTTATTCCCGACCAAAATCATCTCGAAGGAAACAGCGGCCTCAATTTTATTTTTGAATAGCGAACCCCGCGTATAGACTTCCTCGTCACACAGATCATTGGACTGCTCCCCGTGGCGCTCAACCGTGCATCCGGTACGGAACGTCGCGCGTGACGGTCCGCAGACCGCACACTGTGTATAGGCCTGACTGAAATAAACCCCGCCGCTTCTGAGGCGGTCCAGATTCGGTGTCCGGATTTTCGTCTTGCCGCTGTAGCGCGGCATGGAGTCCTGCACGAACCGCATCAGATCATAACGGAACTGATCAGACTGAATAAACAGAAAGTTCGGCTTATTCGGATCATCTGCCGCATTCAGCGCCGATCCCGTCAGCAGAAACGTTGCGCCGACACCCGTCAGCAACAACCCGCACAAACACCCCTTCACCTTCTTTTTGTCTCTCATTTCACACTTTCATTTCTATTTTATTAAACGCTATCAACGCTTTCTTACAACTCATTCACTCGAACGCCATCTGCGGATTATTATCTCTCCCGCAGATGGCGCACGGTTTTGACGGTTATTCCACCTTCCACGTGAATTTCTCATACGAACCGATATAGGTTTGACACGCCCGAAGCGGTGCCACCCCGGTGCTCACGGCCGACACATAGTTCGTGTTCTTCACGGACCGGATCGCAATCTGGCTTCCGGACTGAACCAGCGAGAATTTTTCATAGCTGCCGATCGAGGAGCGGTTGGCAAGCATCGGCTTGCTTCCGTCAGGTGTATCAATCGAAACAAACTTGCTGTTCCCCATGCACTGCAGGGCAACGCAGTTGGTGGCGTTAACCACCTTGAACCGTTCGTAGTTCGAGAGGGTTGTTTTGTTCGCGATCAGCGTGTTGTTGGTGCTGTAGGTCGCCGAGACATATTTCCCGTTGCATGCCTTCAGCGTAATAATTGAGCCCACCGGCGGGATTGTCCCCCCGACCGGAGAAATACTGACCGCCTTTGTGCCGTTGGCACTCACATCGACACTCACATCCACAACGGTTACGTTCGCACCCGACAGGGTACCGTCGAACTGCTGCTTAATGGTGCCGGTGTTGACGGTGTAAGTCCCCCGTTTCATCACAAACCGTATCCGCGCCCCGCTGACGGGGAACGTAAACTTGTTCGTAATGGTCGCCGTGTTGTTCGTGAGCGTTCCGTTATTCGACAGGGAATAAGACAGCTTGAGTTTGTCGGAGCTGTAATTTTTCTCCACTTCAAGGGCCTGATTAACCGCCTTTGTATTTCCCACCGCCTCAAACGTTCCGGATGTCGCGTTGACTTTATAAAGATTAAACGGGCCTTTTCCTTTCAAATCCCGCATCGTGTCGCCGACATAGACGATCGATGCAGACGTTCCGTTCACCTGCATGGGGTTGAGGTCAGGATTGTGCGTGTGGCCGGCAAGCATCAGTTTCGGAGCCGCTCCAACTGAATTCAGAGCGTTATAAATCGGCGGAACACTCTCCTGAGGGACATGCGCGTACGTGACCCGGAAATTTCCAGTCCCCACGCTGCCGAGCCAGCTTTTGGCTGCATTCAACTGCCAGTCATAGGTCGCAGAGCTGCCCCCCGTATCCCGGCACCAGGAGTTATTCACCCCGACAAACCGTCCGTTTCCATATTTAAAATTGTGCGACTGAAGGCCGAAGCGCTTGTTCCAGTCCCGGGCCGGTGTCGCCAGATCCGGTTCGTTTTCGTAGGATTTCAACGTCGTGTCGTGATTGCCGGGAACCATGAATACCGCTGCATATGCATCATTCAGTCCCTTGATTGCCGACCCGGCCACCCAGCCGTTAAACATATCCTCGATCCGCTGGGCATCCGTCGCGGCACTGTTGGCGTTGGGGTAGTATATGTCACCGGTCCCTATAATCATTTCCGCATCCATAATATTTGCGGCATTGATTATCGCAGCCGCCTCGCGGGTAATGTTCGTGGGGTCATACCCGGCCTGCCATCTGTGATCATCCGTGGTATGCACGATATAGTAGCTGCTTTTATACTCCCGGATCACCTTCACTGCGGCCGGAGAGGTCACATCCCCGGTTGATGTTTTTAAGACAAGGTCATACCGGTCTGCCGGGCTGCCGTACGGGACTTTAACCGTGTATTTCCGGTTGCAGGTGTTTCCTGACATTTGATCGTACACCCAGGTTGACGTGTTCGTTGATGTCACGACCGCATTGACGGTGTTATACAACCCCTTCAACTGCACGGAATTCAGGTTCTGGCCGCTGTCCGCCGAAAACCAGACCTCAAAGGTCTCATTGGTCTTCACGATAGCGGTTGTTGCCCGCCACGGATAGACAATCTTTGCACACCAACCCGTGCCCCAAACGCTGCATAGCAATAACGTATAACTGATCAGACTGATTCGATTGCCCCGTGTTCCGCCAAACTTCTCCATATCGATCTCTCCTTTTTGTTAGTGACTTACATCCGGACACTTTTCTTCCATCAGACGGATAAAAAATATCATTTGTCGTGAACGATATAAAAATCACCGCTTGCCAACCTCTGATCAAAGATTGACAAAACCGCAAAAAAGCGGGGTTAGACGCGGGAAAACCCGGCGCGGCAGAACTTCAACCAAACCTGTTAACCACCACCAGCCATACGGATAGATAGAAGACAATAGGATTTATCAAATGGCACGTACCAACGATACCGGACGAATCGGATTTTCCGCCGCCGGAAAGCGCGATTTGATCACGCTCATGGGAGAGAGCATCCGATTTTGAATTCAAAGTAGAAAACTTAAGGTCGGACTTCCAACCATTGGAACAATCAGGTAGAAACTTTTCTTTATTGAAATTGCCAACGACATCCGGGACATTAAAAATCAGTTGAGAACCAAAATTGCGGGATTATGCGCACTGAAAAAATCAGAATATTCGTCAGCTCGGTTCAAAAGGAGCTGACCGAAGAACGGCGGGCCGTGAAGGAGTTTATCCTGCATGATCCGCTGATCCGCCGCTTTGCAAATCGGGTTTTTCTGTTCGAGGATATCCCTGCCATGGATCGGACTGCCGATGACATTTATCTGACGGAAGTGGAAGCCAGTGACATTTATCTCGGCATTTTCGGTAATGAATACGGATGGAAGAACGCAGAGGGCAAGTCGCCGACTGAACTGGAATTTGACCATGCCACGAAGACCAAACGCGAGCGGCTGGTGTTCGTCAAGGGTGATGACGACAAGTCTCGCGACCCGGATATGGCCAAACTGGTTCGCAAAGCGGGGGCTCAACTGACTCGCCGCCGTTTCGCCGACACGCCTGCATTGATCAGGGAAGTTTACGCCAGCTTGGTTGAAATCCTCGAACGGAAAGGCTTGCTGCATACACTGCCGTTCGATGACAGCCCTTGCGCCGGGGCCACGCTCAAGGATATAGATACCGCCGCCATAGGGGATTTTGTCGAGACCGCCGAAGCAAAAGGCCGGCTGACCCTCAAAGGCTCACGTGCGTCCAAGGCTGTTTTGCAGAACTTCAAACTGCTGCGCGACGACAAGCTGACCAATGCGGCCATTCTGCTGTTCGGCAAAGACCCTCGCCGGTTTTTCAACAACATCCAAGTTGATTGCCTGCACTTTTTCGGCACAGAAAAGCGCAAACCCATTGCATCCCAACAGTCTTACGAAGGCCGGATTTTCGAGGTGATCGATCAGGCCGTCGAATTCGTGCTGGGTAAGCTCGACCGCCCGGTCGGCACACGGGCGCAAAGCACTCAGACCCCCGGCGACTTTGAGGTGCCGCGCTCGGTCATTACCGAGGCCATCGTCAACGCCGTGAGCCGCATGCCCCGATGCCGCGCAACCCGTTGCTGGCCGAACCCCTCTATCGCGTCAAATTCGTTGAGAAGGCTGGCACCGGCACCACCGACATGATCGCCGACTGCCTCGATGCCGGACTGCCGGAGCCGACCTTCATGCAGAACGGAGCGCATTTTGTCATCACGATCTGGCGCGACTGGCTCACGGATGACGTATTGGCCGGGCTGGGGTTAAATGAGAGGCAGATGAAGGCTGTTAGATATGTGAAGGAGCATGGTGAAATTACCAGTGGAAAATATCAGGAATTGACGGGAGCTGAGGCCCGTACCGCAACCCGTGACTTGGTTGATTTGGTCGGGAAACAGGTCTTCACCAAGCGTGGAGAAAAGCGAAGTGCCGTTTATCGGCTGAGAGGACAGTAATCGGACATTTATCGGACATATCGGACAAGCACAGTCTTCGGACATTTATCGGACATATAAGACATGGCTTAAAAATGCGCCAAACGACTCAGAAACGATTCAAATGACTCATGAAAAGGAAATGACTCATAAATGACTCAAAAGGCCACAAAATCGCCGTCCGTGTAGTCTCCCGGTTCGGAGAAGAGTCAACCAAAAATTTTGGAGGTTTAACCCGGAAACCCTGCAAAACAGTTTCCAGAAGAAGGAGAAAAAAATGAGCAAAGGCAGTTTGATGAAAGACCCCTCTTTTGTGCAGATCATCTACGCAGTTGAAAAGCGCATTTATGATTTTGATAAAGCCGCGCAGCGGGAGGGCGTGCACCTGACCGACAGCAATGTGAAGTCCGCCATCCGGCAGGCGCTGGGGAGGCTGAAAGGCAAGCCGCCGAAAGGCGATGCGGCAGACGAACGCGAAAAACGGATTATGATCCTGGGCGAAGATCTGACGGCTTTCGGTTCTGTTCAGCAGGTGAAGACCTCCGACTATGTCAACGTGCTGCTGGCAGTCGAAGACTCCCTTAAGGCAGGCGGCTACGAGGTCGTACGGCTGTGGGGC
>JALOTS010000257.1 GCA_025457785.1 Pontiellaceae bacterium
ACCCAGTTCGCGCCGGTTTTTGAAAAAGCGCAGGAGAACCCGATCGGCCGGATGACGGTGCTCCAGAACATGAGGGGTCAACGTTTCAAGAACCTCGACCACCAGCCGGTTTTGCTGATCGATAATTTTTTCATTCAGATTTTTCATTATTCCTCGAAGATTTTTGTTTTTTTGTTTTAAAAGTTGGACATAATCCGGCCCCAATCAATTAGGTCGATCGGGAGTGTGCAGGTAAACGCGGAGGAAAGGCAAACTGTTATGGCAAAAGAACTCGGATTTGTGATGATCACGCCGCACTCGCTGCATAAATCGCGTACGGGCGGAATCATTGGACGGTTCAGCCGGATCGAAGGCCTTGAGCTGGTTGCCGCCCGCATGTTCGGCCCGAATCAGCAACTGGTTGACCGGTTTGCAAAACAGCTCCGAACGATGCCCGATATTGCGCCGGACCGGCGCGATCTCCTCGCCGATTATGTCCTGCGCGCGTTCGGTCCGGAGGAAAAAACCGGACAGACGCATCGCGTGATGCTTCTGCTGTTTGAAGGCGAAAATGCGATCAAAAAAATCTATGAAGCCGCCGGCGGCCTGAATGATACGCAGGAATCGGCCGATACTGTCCGCGGAACCTACGGAGACTGCGTACGCGATCTGTCGGGCAGTCTGCTCTACTTTGAGCCGGCCGTTCTGATTGCCCCCACGCCGGCATCTGCCGGACAAATGTTAGCCCTCTGGCTTGAATATGCCGATCAGGATGCCGGGATCATCAAAAATGCGCTCAGCCTGCCGGATGCTGATGCCGAGCGGACGCTCGTCATCATCAAACCGGACAATTTCCGTTTTCCCAGTTCCCGCCCCGGAAACATCATTGATCTTTTCGCCCACTCGGGACTGCGTATAATCGCCGCACAGGTGCATCGCATGAGCCCCGCTGAAGCCGCCGAATTCTACGGCCCGGTGCAAACGGTTCTGCGCGAAAAACTCTGCGGACGCACTACGGAAAAAGCCTGCGCCGTGCTGGAGAAAGAATTCAGTTTCCCGATGCCGGTCGAAGTCAAAGAAGCGCTCAGTAAAACGCTCGGTCCCTGTTTCGGCGACCGTCAGTTCTATGAAATCATAAAATTCATGACCGGCCTTTGGCTGCCGGACGTGCCGGAAGCGGAACAAAACACCGAAGGAAACGCCCGCTGCCTCGTTTTAATTTACGCCGGGAAAAATGCGGTCGAAAAAATCCGCACCATCCTTGGCCCGACCGATCCGAGCAAAGCGCAGCCCGGCTCCGTACGCAAAGAATACGGCAGCGACATCATGGTCAACGCCGCCCATGCCTCCGACTCGCCGGAAAATGCTCTTCGGGAAATCGGCATCATCCGCCCCGACCGCAATTTTTTGATTAAATGGTTTGAAAAATATTACAAATAAAACACCGCGTATTGTTTATTGCGTACTGCTGATCGGAAAACACAGAATGCTCAATACGTAATACGCAACACCCCAGGAGAAATTATGTGGAACGGAATACAAGCTGCACCCGAAGATGCCATCCTTGGACTCACGGAAGCCTTCAAAAAAGACCCCCGCTTTGCCAAGGTCAACCTTGGTGTCGGAATCTATAAAAACGACGACGAACAGACCCCCATCCTGGAGTCCGTCCGAATCGCCGAAAAGCGGATTTTCGAACATCAAAACACCAAATCCTACATGCCCATCGCCGGCGAAGCCGCCTATGGCGAAGAGGTGCAGAAAATGATTTTCGGCGCGCTCTGCAGCCGCTCCGCCACCATTCACACGCCCGGCGGAACCGGCGCCCTGCGGGTTGCCTCCGATGTGCTGGCCAAATTCGGCCACAAAACCATCTGGGTCAGCAACCCCACCTGGGCCAACCATAACAACATTTTCGAAGCCTCGGGAATGACCGTCAAAACCTACCCCTACTACAACGCCTCCACCAAAGACCTCGATGCCGAGGGATTTTTCGCCGCGCTCGAAAAAATTCCGTCCGGCGACTGTGTCCTGCTGCACGCCTGCTGTCACAACCCGAGCGGCGTGGATCTTTCCGCCGGCCAGTGGAAACAGGTTGCACAGATCGCGCGGAAAAACGGATGGATCGCGCTGGTGGATTTTGCCTATCAGGGATTAGGCGACGGACTGGTAGAAGACCGGATCGGCGTTGAAACGCTGCTTGCCGGTGGCACGGATTTCTTTATCGCCAGTTCCTTCTCCAAAAACTTCGGTCTTTATCGCGAACGAACCGGCGCACTGACGGCGGTAAGCTCCACCCCGGAAAATGCAGCCGTCGCCATGAGCCACCTGATGGCCGCCGCCCGCGTGCTTTATTCCAATCCGCCCGCGCACGGCGGCATGATTGTCACTACCATCCTGAAAGATGCCGAACTTTCCAATCTCTGGAAAAGCGAACTCAACGCCATGCGCGACCGTATCGCGCAGGCCCGCGCCGCGCTCGCCGAAGGGCTTACTCAGCGCGGCGTGCCGATGGACTGCTCGTTCATGACCCGCCAGAAAGGGATGTTCTCCTTCAGCGGGCTCAGCAAGGATCAGGTCAGCTTCCTGCGTCAGGAAAAAGCGATTTACATCGTCGGCTCCGGACGCATCAACGTCGCCGGCCTCACTCACGGCAACATGGGCTATATCTGCGATGCCGTCGCCGAAGCTATGAACCGGTAACTGGACACCCTGTCACGCGGAGAACTCTGCAGCTTGCGCAGATTAAACCGGGTTTTTCTAAACACGATGCCCCCGTCGAGTTCTCCCGTTTCATATTGGATGCGGTGAGAACACCAAATCTACGTTTTCCAGCGTTTGGAATTTTTCGCACTCCTTGCGTTCTCTCGCGGTAAATTCTTCAAAATACTCAACGACGGCAAAATAACAGGAACGTTGTTTTTACAAACTGGAATTTCAAATGTCATATTGTAAAAAGAGATGGATAGATCGTGGGGAAAAACCGGAATAGACCGGAATAGATTCTTCGAATGAATACTCTAAGCAGTTGCTGTGGGCGGATGACTTTGCTATAAATCCGGCATGACAACACTGGCCATTGAAACCATGACGACCGCTGAAAAGCTCTTTGCTATGGAGCAGCTTTGGGACAGCTTCTGCCATCAGGCCGAGCCGATGCAATCCCCGGAATGGCACCGAGACATTCTTCGTGTGCGCGAAGAACATGCTCAATACAACCCGTCGGGATTTTCCGATTGGGCAGAAGCCAAAAAGAGAATACAGGATCAACTGTCGTGAAGATTCAAATCCTGCCGGCAGCAGAACAGGATTTGATAAACGGTTTCCACTTCTATGAATTACAGCGTGCCGGACTGGGTCGCTATTTTTTCGACACGCTCAGTTCCGATATCGATTCGCTTGAGTTCTTCTACGGCATTCATCCGATAGTTTTCGGACAATAACGGTTACTCTCCAAGCGTTTCCCGTTTGCCGTTTATTACCGGATTGAAAACGAAACCATTCGGGTTTATGCCGTGCTTGATTGCCGCCGTAACCCCGCATGGCTCCGCGAACGTTTCGAATAAATTTCCGGTGCTGTGGAGTGACTTATCTAAACAGCGGATTGCGCGGATGAATACGGATCATTCCTGTGCCGGAAACCCTTCGTCAAAATTTTCCGCCGTTTGGAACCTTTTGCGCTCCCTTCGTTCTCTCGCGGGGAAACCTTCCACTGTCAGGTTTTGCTGAAACCGCCGTTTACAGCGATTTCGTTGGATCCGTTACACGGCCCATGAAGAGGATGCTGCCGCTCCGGTTTTCCTGTATCAGGAATAAAAACGGATGATCGGCCCTAAAAACAGGAGGAGGGGGAGGACGTCCCATGAAATCCATAATGACTGCCGTTGCAGCAGCGGCCTCTGTTCCTTCTTCGTTTACGTCCACGAATGCTTGATGGAGCACTTTACTGACGTAGAGCCCGTTTATGTTGCCATCCATTCCGGAGAAATCAGCCTTTGTTTCATTGAAC
>JALOTS010000258.1 GCA_025457785.1 Pontiellaceae bacterium
TCGATCCGGAGCTGATGGTTTCTGTGCCGCCCTTGTTGACCGCTTTTCAGGGGTTTGATGCGTTTTTTCATTCTGCCGAAGGATACATTGCCAACATCGCCACGCCGATGAGCGATCTGTATGCGCTGGAAAGCATCCGGCTGCTGGCGACGTATCTGCCGGCGGCGGTCGCAAACGGCAGCAATCTGACGGCGCGCGAAAAAGTGGCACTGGCCAATACGCTGGCCGGCATGGTGGAATCGACCTCCTGCTGCACATCGGAACATTCGCTGGAACATGCCATGAGCGGAAGACATCCTGAGCTGCCGCACGGTGCCGGCCTGATTATGCTTTCAAAAGCCTATTTTTCGCATTTTGCTGAACCCTGCAAAGAGCGTTATGCCGACATGGCCGCCGCGATGGGCGGAACCGACTTTATTTCAGAGCTTGGAAAGCTGCAGACCCGTTGCGGTGTGCATCAATTGAAAATGTCTGACTACGGAATCACTCAAGCGGAACTGCCGGCCATCGCCGCGAATGCACGCGACACGATGGGTTTCCTGTTTACGCTGGACCCTTCGCCGCTTTCCGAAAAAGAAACCCTCGCTATTTTGCAGAAAGCGTGGAAATAAAAATGAGTAAAAAAACCGCCCTTTCGGCGTTTTTTCTGTTTTTCTGGTGTGCGGCAGCGTCTGCAGAAAAACAGGCGGAATCAGTTACCATAGAACTCGCTCACAGTAAGGCGCAGCTTTCCGGTACAGTCGGAATGGGCGGCGATGAACTCAACACCTGGGGCACCGGAGGAACGGCTGTCTGGGATTTTGAACTGGAAAACGATGTCACCAACTGCAATCTGATTCTCAACTATGCCGCCATACAGAACCGCACGCTGCATTGGAGCATCGAAGGGATCAGTACAAACACAGCGGACATCAAAAAAACCGGCGGTTACGAATCCTACGAAATTAAAAAAATCGCGTCATTCGATCTCCCGGCGGGAAAATATAAAATCAGCTTCACGCATAAGGATGGCGGTTATTTAATGAATCTGGAACGGGTGTACCTCTCCACAAGACCCGCCGAATTTTTTCAGCCGGAATATCCCCCTCTGTACACGCGATATGAGAACTGGGCAAAAACCATGATCGCTATGCGAAAAGCGTTCCGGTCTCCAAACGTTGGAAACAAACAGTTGCTGTTAGGCAAAGAGGCTGACCTTTATCTGAATGAAGCCGACGGAAAAGCTCTCTGGTCTGATTTTCCGAAGGAAACCGACTGGTTTCTTCAGGACAATCAGGTTCATGGCGCATGGGGCAAAGGCCTGTACGATGCCCGCAAGGACTTCCGGATGTATCTCAACCCGGATCGCGACACCACGCTTGAGCGGAAACTGATCGAAAAGGTTTTAACCGAAATCGACTCGCCGTCCCTCAAAAAACAACTCAACACCTTAACAACCAGCAACGCTTCCCCCGACGATCCCGCATGGCTCAACCTCTATTTGGAGGCCTGTGCCATCCGCCGTCAGCAGCGGCTGGCCCCGTTGCTGAAAGAGACTCGTCAGATTATCTATGCCACGCACCATAACATGGGGAAGATTTATCTGGAGACGGAAACACAGGGCTGCCCGAACGGTTCACAGTTGCGGATCATCGATTTAACTCCTGAATCCGAAGGAAAACCGCTTCTCGACGAGGTGCTGTTCGACTCGAACAACGGCATTGTCCGCGACCCGGAACTTTCCTTTGACGGAAAAAAACTTCTTTTCGCCTGGCGTAAAACCAACAAAGAGATCAGCACAACCGGCGCAATTGCGCCGGAAACAGGCAACTACAAAATTTACGAGATGGATCTGGCGACCCGCGCAATCCGCCCTCTTACCACCGATGAAACCTACGGCGCGGATTTTGAACCCTGCTTTCTTCCCGACGGCAACATCATGTTCTCCTCCGGCCGCTGCGTCCACGAAGTCACCTGCGGCTGGGGCGACTGCTCCAACCTGTACATCATGGACGGCGACGGCCGCTACGCCCGCCGCGTCGGGTTTGACCAGACACAGACCGCTTTTCCCCATCTGCTCAACGATGGACGGGTTGTCTATACCCGCCGCGACTACAACGACCGCGGACAGTCCTACGGCCATGCGGTTTTTGTTATGAATCCCGATGGAACCGCGCAGACCGAATACTACGGCAACAACTCCATGGTCCCGACGAGCATTCAGCACACCCGCCCGATCCCCGGATCACACAAAACCATGGGCATCGCCGGCGGCTATCACACCTCACAGGGCGGCAAACTCGTGACCATTGATGTCTCGAAAGGCCGTCAGCATTACGACGGGCTCAGTTTTTATAACTGGACTCCGACTCCGCCCGAAAAGGTCAATAATGAAAATTTCTGCCGAACCGGCGAGCAATACGCTTATCCCTATCCGTTCAGTGAAACCAATTTGCTGGTCAGCTTCGAACCGGTCGGCGCCTACATGACCAGTGACAACGGAATGCTGAACAATGGAAAAGAACAGGGACGCATGCTTTACAAACTGTACTGCATGACGCTCGATGGACGGCGCGAACTGCTCGCCTCGCACCCTGAGCTTTCCTGTACGCAGGCGATTCCCGTCCGTTCCCGTCCGTGTCCGCCCGCTCGATCCAGCCTGGTTGACTACGCAGAAGACACGGCCATCTGTTATGTTCAAAACGTGTACTACGGCCCCTCTGCCGAGGGGATCAGGCACGGCTCGATTAAGAAACTGCGCGTCGTGCAACTGCACTACAAGCCCGTTACAATCGGCGCCGGCGGATGGGGCCCGGACCGCAAGGATGTCGGGCCGGGACGTAAATATGCCGGATACGGCTGGCATTCTGTTCTGCCCGCCGGAGTCGGTTCGGTCACGTTTGATACGAAGACCATTCTTGGAGAGGTTGACGTGCATGCCGACGGCTCCGCCATGTTTGAAATTCCGGCGCGCAGACCTGTTTATTTTCAGCTTGTCGATGAAAACGGACTCGTTGTTCAGACCATGCGAAGCTGGACGACTCTGATGCCGAAAGAAAATTTTTCGTGTGTCGGCTGCCACGAAGAAAACGATTCCGCCCCGCTGCCGCAGGCAAGCAAAAGCATCGCCATGCAGAATGCACCGCAAAAACTTCAACCGGTTCACGGTTTTTCCGGCATGCCGTTCAGTTATCCGAAACTGGTTCAGCCCATCTGGGATGCGCATTGCGTTTCCTGTCATGCTCCCGGTAAAAAGGCCGAAAAAATCGACCTGAGCGCCACACTGGTCTCCGACAATCTGGAAGACCGGGGAACCGACTCAACCCGCCGCAAATTCAACCAGTCTTATCTGACCCTGCTTCAGGTCAAATGGGTTCAGCATCAAAAGCTCGAAAATCCGCGACTTGACGAAGGCCGCACCAACGAATGGGTCAATTATTACACCCGCATGTCAACCACCGAACTCACGCCGCCGTGTCACGCCGGATCAACACAGAGCGGCCTCATCGACCTTCTGCAAAAAGGACACGCCAGCGCCAGGTTGACCGGCGGCGAAATCGCAACCGTGGCCGCCTGGATCGATCTCTGCGTTCCGTACGTCGGAGAATACGACGAAATGAACATCTGGGACGACAAAGCCAAAGAGCTTTACCGCAGCAAGCTGGAGCTGCGCCGCAAACAGGAACAAATTGAACAGGAAAACATCCGCCGGTATCGCGAAGCCTGCGCGTTATAGGTTCTGCGGACGCAGAATCCAAGCGTTTCTTGAAAAACCGTGGAGGGACGGGCCTCCGCTGGTCCGCCGACCCTCCAAAAGATGCGGGCGTAACTTGCTCGCGAAAACGAACGGTTTTAATCGGCTTTTGAGGCCGGAACCGGAAGCCTGTCCATTTTTGATGAGACGTTATTCGATATTGGTGTTCGTAATTCGGGTTCCCGCCGCATGGCGTCTGGTACCCCGGGCGGGATTCGAACCCGCGACCTACGGTTTA
>JALOTS010000025.1 GCA_025457785.1 Pontiellaceae bacterium
CGGTGCGGACCCGCATGCCGGGTGGTGTGGCACCTGTGGCTGGCTGAGAAACCCTCAGTCAGTCACGGGGAGCCGATTCCTTTCTTCTGAACACCTCTGGATCATTGAACAAGTCCTTGTTCTCTTTGTGCTTTAGAAATGCCGCGTGCAGTTCCTCTGTGCTCTTCAAATCATCATCCACCACATTGGTATTCAGTGTCTTGATTTCCAGCCCACTGTCCGTCAACTGATACGATACAACATAGAACAGATCCGCCTCGTCTTTCCTTGGAGGACCATCCTTGGTTCCGATAATCTGTAATTGTACACACGATATGCCCCCGATCTTGATCGGGTAACCCCGATAATATATCCCGTCCTCTCCGGCAGGATAGTGAATCAGGTACTCGGTATCCGAGTACTTCAAGATCATCATCCGTTCACCTTCTTTGGGTTCCTTTCCTTCATCCGGCTTCGGTTCCCACAGTCCAAGAACGGCGGAATCGATCACTATGCTGTGTTCCGTTGTGAAAGGTGATTCATATTCACAACCAACAAGCAACAAACCCGCTATGGCAAACAACATTCTGCTTTTCATTCGGCTGCCTCCTCTATGAAGCCAACATTTAAAAAGTGTCATGAGTGAATTTCATGACCGGAAACGATTGGAGGGTAACGGCACGGTCATTTTTCGTCAAAGTTTAAAAACGGCGACCTGATTCTGATTGTTCCGCGTCCTGTCGGACGCTATCGGGATAAAATTTCTGCGGCGGGAATCGCGCCTTCGCGGAGGATTTTGATTCCATCGTCCAGACATTGGACGACTGTACTCGGTTTTTTGCCGGTGCATTCGCCCGAATCCAGAAACAGGGTTACGGACGTTTGAAGAGTTTGAAACGCTTCCTGCGCGGTAACAGCATCCGCGCCGCCGCTTTTATTTGCGCTGGTCAGCGCGATGGGCCGTCCGAAGGCGCGGGCGAGCGCCAGCGGCACTTCGTGTGCCGGAACGCGAAACCCAGTCAGTCCGCCCGGTGTATCAAGCACCAGTGTCAGCGGGCCGGGCCAATATTTTTCTGCCAGCGCACGTCCGTGTCTTCCAAACTTCGCGTCAAGTGCTTCGACCTGCTCAAAGCTGGCGGCCAGCCTCGCAACCGGCTTGCCGCGGTCGCGCTCTTTTGCCGCGTAAAGTTTTTCCAGATGCGCCGGGTCGCAGGCGATTCCGTACACCGTTTCCGTCGGAACCACCACCAGTTCACCCGCATTCAAAAGCTCACACGCCCGCCGGATCAGCTCCGGTTCAGGTCTGTTCGCGTTGATCTGGATGATTTTGTTCATAATGTAAAGTAAGCGTCCCGCTTGCTCCGGCGTGTTGATAGAGCCTTAGGCAGAATAATTTCTTACCACCTTGAGAACCTCTGATTTTTATCAGAATAATTTAGGTCAGAATAATGGGGAGAGAATTTTATGCTGAGTGAAAATTATTTTGCCCTCAATGAGTCTGCCAACTCTTCTCCCTTTATGTCTTGCGTCAATACTCATTTCCGATTTCCGTCCTCTGTCCTCCGAATACCCCCTGCACCCGAAAGCAAGCGGGACGCTTACTCTACTTTCTGATCTGCGCCTGAAGTTCGGCATCGGAGGCCAAAACTTCGTCGTGCATTTCTTTTTTAAACTGAACCAGCTTGGCAGCCAGTTTTTTGTCGGAGAGCGCGAGAATCTGTGCGGCGAGAATGGCGGCATTGACGGCTCCGGCTTTGCCGATGGCGACTGTTGCCACGGGTACGCCGCGCGGCATCTGAACCGTGGAAAGCAGCGAATCCATTCCGTCGAGCGCCCAGCCCGGCATCGGAATTCCAATCACCGGAAGAATCGTATGACCGGCCAGTACGCCCGCCAGATGCGCCGCACCGCCTGCCGCGCCGATAATCACTTTAAACCCGTTTTTCGCCGCGTTTTCGGCGAACTCGCACGCCTCGTGCGGAGTGCGATGGGCCGACATCACCTTGACCTCGGCTTTGATTCCGAATTTTTCCAGAGTCTGGAAACAGTTTTCTACAATTTTCCAATCACTGGAACTTCCCATTACGATGGCGACTTTGCTCATATTCGATTCTCCTTTTTAAAGGTGGACAGGCTTTCGGCCTGTTTGCGGCGCGGGGTTTACAAGCAGGATGCCTATCCTGCTTTTTACAGTGAGTGATATTTTCACACTAAAAATTATTATTCCATCAAAATAATTCGGGTCAAAATGATGGGAGGAGAATTTTATTCATGCGAAAAATAATTGATGGCAAAATCATAAAATCCCAAAATGCTGGTTTTTTTATTCCTTAAAATCCAATTCTGCATAGATTTGTGGCATCCGCCCCGCAAGCATATCTCTTATTTCAATCCACACGGACGCTTCGTCAAAGGGCCTGTAAACTACGTCTAAGGTTTCTGAAGCCGGTAGAACTTGACCCCTCCGGGCGCTGGCACGGTTACAGAGATCGTGTTGGCGTTTGTGGTACAGGCCTGAGGCGAGAGGTTCCAGGAGACACCGGTACCGGCAAGTGCGGGGGATTCCCGCAAAGCCCATCCATCCGCTGTCAGCGGCCAGGAGAGTATCACGCTGCTGCCGACGACCTGAATGGTGAGCGTCGGGGCTCCGGGAGTCTGCAGGGCCACGGCTCCGCTCCAGAATCCGCCTTCCAGCGTGAACCCGCCGCCGCTCAGGGTGCCAGCGTCGGCCTGGCCGATCGTACCGCTCAGGGAATACCCGCCGTTCGTGCTGGTTCCCCCGCCCCCGGATACTTCAAACCAGTTGATGGCGTTGCTCTGTGCCTGTACGCAAAGGCTAAGTGTGAAATACAAAGCGCAAACGGCGGCAGAGAAGCTTTTTGACTTCCAACGATTGGAATCCGTCTTCATAACCCTCCTTCATTCTTTCTGATTAAAAGCTGTTAAGGAACTGTTACCAAATGGTAGGGAACCTCCAGTTGTTCGATGGGCAGGCCATCGTCCCCCATAAAAATCGCATAAGTGCAGGGCAAGGCTTCGGTCGAGGAAAACAGGGTGTTCCCACTGCGCATGACGGAGACGGTGCGGATGTCGCCAGCGGCGAACCAATTGAAAAGTGCCGCACCGGCACTGAAGTTGGCACGCAGCGTAAGGTAATGTTGTTGCCCGACCGTGGTAACGTTAGTCAGGAGATTGGTTTCGCCGGTCGTTTCGTAATACGTGTGCGTCGAAACGGTGAGCTCAGGCAGCACGACTCCGCTCAGAGGCACTCCGTTGACCTGGACCGCCAGATCAGGAACCTCGGTGCTGGGACTGCTGGCGGACGTCGAACCGTTGCGCGAAACCGTCAGGGGCAGGCTTTGATGGCCGCACAAACCCAACACTTCGTTCAACTGGCCGTTCACGCCGGTCAGAGCGTAGTTGGCGGGCACGAGATTACTCACGGTGATGGTGAGCGAAAACCAGTTGGAAGACGCATGGACTCCGCCGTTCAAGACGTTGCGAAAGGCGCTGGCCCAATCGCTCGCCGCCGATCGTGCCCGTCTGACTTTCACGGTCGGAAGCCGGTAGTCGTAACCGATCAGATGACTCACGTCTATCTCCACCGCCACCGATCTATAAAAGCGCAACGGTTCGGCCAGGGAACAAGTACTTCCATTCAACGTAACACCTGCCGTGGTTCCATTGGTGTAACCTGAAGTGATTAGCGGTGCGGTGCCGCTAGCGCGGCTTAACACAGAGCCGTTCGGAAAGACGATGCCGGCCGTACGAATAAAGCCGTTGACATCGAGCGTGTACTCCGGTGTATTGGTGCCGATGCCGACGCCGCCCGCCGCCCGGATCAGGAACTGATTGGATGATGTCGAAGCAAAATCGGCATTGGTCGAATCCGCCCAAACAAACGTACCTGCGTGGGTGGCTTTGGCACGACGGCCTGCGGCAAAACTGTAACTGCCCGCCACGTTGGCGCTTCCGCCGGGCACTGTCGCAAAAGACCCGATCGCGGTATTGCCGGAGCCGCCGCCGATCGCCGCCGAGACGGCGTTTGTATCGATGACGTTACGCCTCCCGCCGGCGATCGTGGCGTAGTTGGCGTTGCTGTGCACTTCGTTCTGTGCTCCGCCAGCAATGGACGAAGAGTTCGCTCCCAGCTGAATGATGTTTTCTATGCCACTGCCAATAAGCGAACCTTCGGCGTAAACTGAATTATTGTCGGCTCCGCCGACGATGCTGGGCGTGCCGGTGCCCGATGCGCTACCGGGTTGGAGTCGCAGCACCCGCTTTCCGACTACTTTAAATTCCAGCGGCTGGTTGTCGATCGTGCCGATGAACTGGGTTTCCGGCGTGGTACTGGCGTTGCCCCCCAATCGCCAAAATGTATTCGATAGCACCGCCGGACTCAGATCGCCCACCGCGATCGCCCCGTCGGCAATCCGGCTCGAATCCACTGCCCCTGCTGCCAATTCCGCCGTTCCGACACTCCCCGTTGCCACCTCGTTGGCCGTTGTCGCCGTGTCGGCTGTCCCGGCACTGGGCGCATAGAGGGCGTAGGGCGACGGGGTTAACGGCTGGCGCGGGGTCAAGGTGGTGTAGGACGGGGCTCCGTTGGTCTTCACCTCGATTTCCAGCCAGCGGCTCGGTCCGGTGAACACACCGGCACCGAAGTTCAGTGTGGCCGTGAACACTCCGTTGCTTAGAGTCACCCCGTTGGTTGTCGCCGTACTTCCCACGGTACTTCCTGCAGTCGCGGCATCGTACGCCGTAAACCGGAAGTCGTAGCTGCCCGATGCCGAACTCACGCCGTCGGTCAGGCGGCCTTGATAGGTGATCGCAGTGCCTTGCGCCTGCACGCAAAGACAGAGAGTGTGCTGCAGAAGGAAGAAAGCCAGTAAACGGATAGTGTGTCTGTTTTTCATAGGTTGATTTTCCTGTGAGTTTAAACGCGATACCCTGAATGCGCGCATGGCAAAAGCGTGGAGCCTCGTAAACATTCCGGCAAATCAGCGTCTTTCATTGATTAATTTTTTGTTGTCTTTATAAGGAGTTGTTCGAGCCGCTCGATCCGCTGTTTAAGCTCCGTATTTTCCGCCTGAAGTTTTTGAATACTGACGATTCCTGTTTCAACCTTGTTATTGAGTCCCTGAATCGCCGCCAAGGCCACACCGTCGGCATCCACCGTGGCAATGGCGGTGGGAATGGCTCCCAGTCCAAAGGCCTCCTGGAAATCCTGCGCCATGGGGCCGACGTGTTTGACGTTCTCCGACTCGGCGGTGAACCGCCACTGCTGAATGGGTAGTGCGATCACCTTGTCGAGTACCGCAGTGACATCCACCGTTGAAAAGTCCGTTTTCAGGTTGCGGTCCGAGTTGGGCGTGATGGTGCCGGTGGCATAGATGTTGCCCGCTACGACCAGCTTCTGATTTGGGGAATTGGTGCCGATACCGACGTTGCCCGAGTTGTTCCAGTAAAGAGCCAGATTGGTGGCCGAACCGCTGCGGAGTGTGCCCAGTCCGCCGCCGCTATATCCGTATAGTACCGGGCCGTCCGGCGATGCTCCGGCAAAGGTTTTGCCGGTGCCGTACCAGCCGAGACCATGGTTGGCATCACCGCGAAACAGCAGTTCCTTGTCATTCATCGCGATGTTGGTGCCGAGCTGTACCGTCGGTCCGGAGGGATTCAGCGAGCCCGTTATGGTTACATTGCCGCTGTTATCCCACCGGAAAGCGATATTCGTGGTGGCATCCCGGGTACCCAGTGCGCCGCCGCCGTTGCCGTAGAGCACCGGGCCATTGACGTTAAAGCCTGCGAACAGTTTGCCGCTGCCATACCAACCCATACCGTGCAGCGGATCGTTGCCGACCCGGAACAGGATGTCTTTGTCGTTCAGGCAGATGTTGCTGGACACCTGAGTGATGCCCGAAAGGGTCAGGGCGTTCAGCGTGACACCGGATTCGTTATTGGTCACAACCGCCGACGGCAGTTGCGCCAGGGGTACCGTTCCGCTGGCGAGTGCGCCAGCGTTCAGGCTGGTCAGACCTGCGCCGTTTCCGGTGAAGCTGTTGGCCGCATTATTCAAGGTGAGCGCGCTGGAATAGGTGCCGGCCAGCCGGGCGGAAGGTACGGTGCCGCTGGAGAGATTTCCGGCGTTCAAGCTGGTCAGGCCCCCGCCGCTGCCGGTGAAGCTGTTGCCCGCATTGTTCAAGGTGAGCGCGCTGGAATAGGTGCCCGCGAGCTGAGCGGAAGGGATCGTTCCAGTGGAGAGATTTCCGGCGTTCAGGTTGGTCAATCCGTTGCCGTTCCCCGTGAAATTACTGGCGGACAACGTTCCGGAGGCGCTTAAAATGGGTGTGACAACGGATAACCCGACGGCGGCGGAAATAATCATTCCGTTTTCCGCCGTAATGCGGAAGTCGTTTTCCGCCTCAATATTCACATCTTTTTCGCCATGAAGAAGGACCTCCTCGGAGCCTTTCAGGTCCTCAAAGCGCAGTTCATTATAATTATCGGGGTCGCCGCCCAGGGTGGATTGCGTTTTAATTCCGCTGCGGGTTTTGCCGGCGGGCAGAGCGTAAGGCGGCATGTGAGCGGCGTTGCAAAGGCTGCCGATGACGACGGGCTGGTCAGGGTCGCCGTTGAGAAAATTCACAATGACTTCCTGGCCGATGCGCGGGACAAACATCGCGCCCCAGCCGCTTCCGGCCCAAAGGCTGGCCACCCGGAGCCAGGCGCTTGAGGTCTCGTCACTGCTGCCGTAACGATCCCAGTGAAACTGGACTTTAACGCGTCCGTATTTGTCCGTATAAATCTCCTCTCCGTCCGGGCCGACGACCACCGCCGAACAGCAATTTACCGCCGGCTTGGGAGTTTTAACAGCGGGACGGAAGGGGGTTGCGGAGGGGATCACCTCGCACTGGTTGCCGTAGAATAATTTCGCTACGCCGTTTGTGACACGGCGAAATGCGGCGTGGCGCACGCTGGTTACCAGGTAGCTGCCATCCAGCCCGTTTTCCGAGCGATCCTGCAATGAAAAGGTGTAACCCGGACGCAGGTCAGCCGCATTACCGTCCACCAGACTGATGTTGCGCTCCACAGTCTGGCGCTCTGCCCGGGCCCGGGCTGTTTCATCAAGATCTCCGGCTTCCGTCAAGGCACTGCCGAATTCATATTTTTCGCCCGCGCCGGCGGTCAGATCGATGCTGCCGGTCAGGTTTATAGCGGGATGTGTGAAGTCATACGTCTTTAACGTAATCCGGCGCGTTGACTGATGTTTGGCGAGTTGAAAACTGCGAATAAACTCGGTATCTGCAGGAACATTGGTGGTCAGATTGCCAAAGTAGGGAACTGCGCTATAGGGAGCCGCCGGCCATTCCGTCTCAAAATCAACCAGCGTCAGAACCGGCGGAGCGGTTTCCTGATTGAAGAAATAGGAAATGCCGTTCTCCTCCAGCAGCCGGTTAAAGAAATCCGCGTTGGATTGACCATACTGGATGACGCAGGTGCGAGTCGGGTAGGAGCCGGACAGAGACCTGTTCAAATTTGCCCCGGTTGTATCCAGATAGTTGCTGGCGGCGATGTCCGGCACCTTGGCATCCTGATAAACCCGGTAATCGCTCGATAGTGCCATCAAGGCCAGCGGCGATTCGATCCAGAACGTATAAAGCCCCTGCATGTCCTCATAGGACGAAGCCGAGCCTCCGGTGATGATGCCGGAAAACGCCGTCGAGCGTTCGTTACGAACGAAAAGGATGCGGCCCTGATGGCCCAGTTGCGAAGCGGGATTCAGGCTGTTTAGGGGGGCCGTCACCTCCACCACAAAAGAATACGGTTCCGAAAGAGCTTCCTGACCGACGAATCCCTGCACGGTTCCGAACGGTTCCCCGTTGAGCTGGAACGTCAGCGATGCGCCGCTATGGGAGTCTGCCGGCAGCAGGGCTTCGAACGGTAAAACCTCTTCGGTCTGAACCGATGCGGCTTTGGCCGCCATATCCGCATAAACCGCGCGGCCACCGTCGTCCAGACTGGACGTTTTCACAGATAGCGGCGCAATTTTTTCACCCGTCACCGCGCCGTCCGCAATCATGGCCGATGTGACGGTGCTCTCCGGCAGATCGGTGGCCAGAGCAGCCGTTCCGGCGTTCGGCGCATAGAGCGCATACGGGGCGGGGGTAAGCTGCTGGCGGGGTGAAAGCGGGGTGAAGACCCCGCCGCCATTGGTTCGCACGGCAACTTCCAGCCAGCGGGCACTGCCGTTAAAGGGTACGGCTCCGAAATCCAGCGGCACAGTGAACAGTCCGTTGGTCACGCTCGTGGCGGTGTTGGTGATCACGGCCAGCGGACTGCCGCCGCCGGATAAACTGTAGATTGAAAAGCGCAAATCAAACAAGCCGTTCGTTGGCTGGCTGCCGTTTTGGAGAACGCCCTGATAGGTGAAGGCGGTGGTGCCTTGCGCCTGTACACAAAGGCAAACGGCGCAATTCAAAAGGAAGAGGACAAACAAACGGATTGTGAGTCTGATTTTCATGTTACGATTTCCTTGGTGACAAGTTATGAAAGTGGTTTTCTGGCGATCACGATTTTGACGAGCGATACCATGGACATCAGCATGGCAGAAGCGCAGATACAGGTCAAGACCCCCACGAACCGGCAGATTTTCAACCTTTAATTTTTCAGGTGTCCGGCTGGATGCGGTCAGTTCAGAGTAAATCGGAAGTCATCGAAAAAAAACGGCCCGTCCGGAGAAAAACAAAAACCGGACGGATGATAAAACCGGAACTGACATGCGGGAATGCCGCAGAAAATGTCTTTAAATCGTGTATAAAAAAGGTAGGGTTCCAATCTTCCGGACGGGAAACAAACCGTTAAATAAAGAACCGGGCGGTTGTATTGCCCGTAAAATTTCGTAAAAGAGGAGATTACAAACCTTGGAAAATGTCGTCATTGTTGGAACGGGACCGGCGGGGTTGACCGCCGCGATTTATACGGCACGCGCCAACCTTAATCCGTTGGTAATCGAAGGTTTTCAGCCCGGCGGCCAGTTGATCACCACCGCTGATATTGAAAACTATCCGGGTTTCCCGGAGGGAATTTCCGGTCCGGAATTGATGGATTTGTGCCGCAGGCAGGCCGAACGGTTTGGTGCGCGGTTTAAATCCGGCGAAGTGGTTTCCGCTTGTCTGACCTGCCTGCCGCATCGGCTTACGCTTGGCGACGGAGAAACAATTGAAGCGAAAACCATCATTATTTCCACCGGCGCGAGTGCGCAGTATTTGGGGCTTGAGTCGGAGCAGAAGCTGATCGGGCGCGGCGTTTCCGGCTGCGCCACCTGCGACGGCGCGTTTTATCGGGACGTGCCTGTCGCCGTGGTCGGCGGCGGCGACACCGCGCTGGAAGAGGCGCTTTTTCTGACGCATTTTGCATCCAAGGTCACGGTGATTCATCGCCGCGACCAGTTCCGAGCCTCCAAAATCATGGCGGATCGTCTGCTGGCGCATCCGAAAATTGAGGTGATTTGGGATTCTGTTATCGAAGAGGTGCTTGATATTGCTAAAAACGAAGTGACTGGGATCAAACTTCGTAATATAAAAACCGGTGAAATTTCTGAACTTGCGGTGAGCGGACTGTTTGTGGCGATCGGGCATAAGCCGAACACGAAGGTGTTCACCGGACAGTTGGATATGGATCATGCGGGATATTTGATTACCAGAAACACCTGCACGAATATCGACGGTGTATTTGCGGCGGGTGATGTTCAGGATTCGATTTACCGGCAGGCGGTTACCGCCGCCGGGTCGGGGTGTATGGCCGCACGGGAGACGGAACGGTTTTTAGAAGGTATGAAATAGGGGTTAACCAAGGAGATAGTATAAGTATGGGCGAAATTAATTATGGACTGACGGAAGAGCAGCTCGAAATCCGGGCCATGCTGGACGAATTCGGAAAAGAACGCATTGTGCCGGTACGTGCCGAACTGGACGAAGAAGGCATTTTCCCGGCGGATCTGCTTAAAGAGCTGGGACGGATGGATATGATGGGCCTTTATATTGATGAGGCATACGGGGGAATGGGCATTGGACATCTTGGATTCTGCGTTGCCGTGGAAACCCTCAGCAAATATTGCATCGGCGTTTCCGTTTCGTTTGCGGCCAATGCGCTGGGGGCCGACCCGATCATCATCGGTGGGTCCGAAGAGCAGAAGAAAAAATATCTCTCTCCGCTGGCCAGCGGCGAAAAATGGGCCGCCTTCGGTCTGACCGAACCGAACGCCGGTTCTGATGCGGGCGGCATTGCCACCACCGCCGTCAAGAAAGGCGATAAATATATCCTGAACGGCACCAAACAGTGGATCACCAACGGCGGCGAAGCCGATACCTATACGATTCTGGCCGTCACCAACAAGGGCAAGGGCGCACGCGGCGTTTCCTGTTTTATTGTTGAAAAAGGCATGCCCGGCTTCACTTTCGGCAAAAAAGAAGACAAGCTCGGTATCCGCGCCTCCGCCACCCGCGAACTCATCTTCCAGGACTGCGAAGTTCCGGCGGAAAACCTGATCGGAAGAGAAGGCATGGGATTCCTGCTGGCCATGAAAACCTTCGACATCTCCCGCCCGGGGATCGCCGCGCAAGGCGTCGGGCTGGCGCAGGGTGCGCTTGACCTCGCCGTTGACTATGCCCGTGTCCGTCACCAGTTCGGCAGGCCGATCATCGCCAACCAGGGGTTGCAGTGGATGCTGGCCGATATGGCCATGAAGGTGGAAACCGCCCGGGCCATTACCTACGCGGCGTGCAACACCATTGACGGCGGCGAAAAAGATGTCTCTAAAATCTCCGCCATGTGCAAATGCTATGCCGGCGATGTCGCCATGTCCGTCACCACCGATGCCGTACAAGTATTTGGTGGTTATGGCTTTATGCGCGAATATCCGGTGGAAAAAATGATGCGCGATGCCAAGATCCTCCAGATCTACGAAGGCACCAACCAGATTCAGCGCGATGTCATCGGCGCGGCTCTCATCAAAGAGTACGCCTCCAAGGCGAAATAGTTTCCGAACAGTGGAAATGGAAACCGCCCCGGAAACGGGGCGGTTTTTTGGTATATAAACGATAGGGTGGAAGACATTGAGCGAGGATTGAATGTTCAGACCTGCCATGGGGTGGTGTTTTGTCAGGGGGTCGCAGTTGGCGGTGAATATATACAGATGTGCACACGGATATCTTTCCCAAACACAGGCGTGGGGGGCTCAGGGGGGAGCTAAAAACAAAATGACGCGCCGAGCTTGCGAGACAGGCTTTCGTAGAAAGCAACGCAGTGGCAATTAGGCGGCTTGACACCTTTTTCCTTTTTTCGGGCATCAGAGGACGGATGTAAGAAGTCATAAAACAGAGTGTCTTGACTTGCGGTTCGGCAATCATCACCCTCATGGCTATGAAAACAACCTGCCGATACCTTGCACTTGGATGCGCCCTGATTTTATCCCTCACGACACAGGTTCGCGCGGACCCTGCCGCCGAAGCCGCCGAGTACCATCGCGACTTTCAGAGCGAGGCCGAGGGAATCGTCATCGGAACCCTTGCGGACGGGACGTTCCGTTTCGGCCAGGCCGGACATCTATGCGAGGGAGGAGCAGAAGTGAACTCGCGGACGCTCTTCGAAATCGGTTCAATCACCAAGGTGTTCACCGGAATCCTCCTCGCCGATGCCGTTCTCAAAGGGAACGCCTCGCTCGATGATCCCGTCTCGAAGTTTCTACCCGCTGATCTTCTCGCGCCCGACTCACCCCTGCACGAGGTCACTCTCCTCGACCTCACGACCCATACATCGGGCCTGCCGCGCGAGCCCGCTGATCTCGACGAAGGAGGGAATCCCGCCGATCCCTGGGCTCATTATTCGGTCGAGCGGCTCTACAACTATTTGAAGGGCTTTAAGAAATCCGACTTCAAAAAACGAGGTGAAATGAGCTACTCGAACCTCGGTGTGGGGCTCCTTGGCCACCTTCTCGAGCGGATCTCGGGAAAACCCTATGGGGTGCTGGTGAAAGAGATCATTTTTGATCCGCTCGAGATGAAGGACAGCTTCGTACTACGAAAGCCTGAGGAAGTCCCGTCGGATCGGGCCGGGCAATTCGCCACCGGGCATAAAGGGGGCGAGGCTGTGTCGCATTGGTACAGGGATGTGTTCTTAGGGAACGGTGCCATCGTCTCATCGGCCCAGGATCTCATGCTCTTCGCCAGGGCGTATTTTTCGGAAGACCTCCCGCCCTCCTTGCGTGCCGCAATGGATCTCGCCGCAAAACCTCACCGGGGCGAAATCGGCTTTGGATGGTTCGTCGGGGAAAACAGCCTGCAACACGGCGGCGCCGCCGGAGGTTTCCACTGCCATCTCAGCCTTTCCCTCACTGAAAAAACCGCCACAATCCGGCTCATGAACGGCAAGGGCCAGGCACCAGACGCGGGTGGCGAAGGCGATTTCTCCGGACTGGCTGGCTGCTGGGAGGGAACTTTCGACAACGGCAAGGTGAAGCTGCTGCAGGTCTTGCGAATCTCCGAAGCAGGCCGCGTCGTCCTACACTACCTCGATCAGGGCTTGGGTGGCTTTCCCGCAAACAAGGCCTTCCACGGAAATGGGATTTTTCGTGCCAGTTTCGCCGACGGGCTCGGTGCCAGTTTCGAAGCCAAGGTCGAGGGCGACTCACTCGTCGGCACCTGGAGGTGGCTGGACGAGCCGCCACTCCCCGAGACTCCCGAGACTTTCGTTCGCGCCAAGGGGGTCCCGGAGGCACTCGAGACCGCCCTCTCGCAACGGATCACAGGAGATCTGTCAGGCGTGGCCGGTTGGTGGTCGGGCTACGTCGGCGACAGCAAAACCGGGCCTTTTGTAATCCTCGAGATCGAGTCCATCGGAAAGTCGAGCGAGGCGCGAATTTGCAGCCCTGACCAATCGCAGGAATACCACTCCGTGACAAAGCTTGATTACGCGGACGGCCAGTTGAAAATCGAGGTCAAAGACCTCGGCAAGACCGGCGCAACCTACACGGCCAAGCTCGGCGCGAACGGGGAACTCTCCGGCACATGGACACAGAACTCGAATTCATGTTCGCTGACCATGACGAAATCCGCAACGAGGCCCGTTCGGGAAAAATAAGCGCCTTCCTGTGATAAACCCTGTTATTTTCTGCCTATGTTAAACCCTCTTACATTCGGAACGGTGACGATTAATTTCCCGGTGGTGCTTGCGCCGATGGCGGGCTATACCGATGCCGCGTTCCGTTCCATCTGCAAAGAACAGGGGGCAGGCGCCTGCTATACCGAAGTCACCAGTGCCGAGGGAATCCGCCGTGATTCTCAAAAAACCTTCCAGTTCCTGGAAGTTTCCAAACTCGACCACCCGATTGCGGCGCACATTTTCGGGAAGTCGGTCGAGGCCATGGTGGAAGCGTCTCAGTATATTGAACAGCTCGGCACATTCGACTGGATCGACCTCAATTGCGGCTGTCCGG
>JALOTS010000259.1 GCA_025457785.1 Pontiellaceae bacterium
GTTGCCAAAATGAGTGCCCTTATCCCCACAGAAGTTCTCTGTCTTACTCCGAAGTTTGCTCTAGCGAGAGCGGGTGGTGAAAAAATATTCATCCGCAGAGGGAACATCCGATTCCCGCAGATGGGATCAAGATTTTTCACCACAGAGGAACATCCGAGGGGGTCAGAGGAAAAAAAACGACACCCCGGGTCTCAGCCGATCAGCCTGTCGTAGTCGGCATGGGTTCCGATCCAAAACCAGATCAGAGTCTCTTCTTTCTGCACAGCCAGAGCCCGATACCTTCTGCCGACGCGCACCGACCATAACTGGTTTACTTTTTTGAGGTGCAATGACGGATGCCGGGAATTTTCTTTAAGCAGATCAAAGGAGGTATCGGCCAGATCGCGTACTGCACCCGGAAGCTGCTCATAGCAGGCCCAAAAACGAGATGTCGCCTGATGATTCACAACGATGACGTTTTTCCCGTTTTGTATTCGGCAAGGGCTTCGTTAGCCAGCGACTCAAGACGTCCGTTACGAACATCCGTCTCGAACTGCCGGTCCCATGAGGCGGCTTCAAACGCTTCAAACCAGTTGCGAAACCGGTTTAAATCATCGGGAGGAAGATGCTCCACCGCATTCTCAATTTCTTTAACTGTTGTCATGCCCGCTTTATAGAGTCTGCCCGCAGGTTTTTCAATTTTAAACGCCGGAGTTTCCACGGGAAAAACGGGAGTGAATTCATCCGCAGAGGGAACATCCGATTCCCGCAGATGGGAACAAGATTTTTCACCACAGAGGGACATCCGAGGGGTTCAGAGGGTGAGATGCCGGGGGCTGGAATTTGAACTTTTTTACCAAGCCTTGGAAAACGTGTCCGCTCGCAGCAACCGCTCTAAAATTTATTAGTGCCCATTAGTGAAAATCAGTGGTTCGCGGCCTTCAACTCTTCCCTTCGCGTCGTTGCGTCTTTGCGAGGTTTGTTCCGCAGATGAAACATCCGATTCCCGCAGGTCTGCCTGCCGGACAAACAGGCGTATTTCACTGCCGGTGTCCGGGAAACCGACCGTTAATGTCGCTTTGCCGGCGTCCCGTGTCCAGCCGACAGTGCCGGCATTCAGCTCTTCGGAGGTCACCTCGTTTAACGGCTTGTCGTCGAGGGTTACCTCGGCCGGCACACCCGAACAGGAGTGCAGGACAACTCGGTAATCCCGGTTCGGCGGACTGAATTTGCCGTTCCGCGCTCTGATTGTGAATGTGACCGCTGAACCCTGCTCTACGCATTCATATCGCGTTTGGCAGTATTCGCCTTTTTGATAATCCAGACTTTCGCCGTCGTCCTCGTAGCGGGTGTACGAGCTTGTGCCCCATGGGTAAACGTCCAGCGTAACCAGATCGAGCGACCGCTCGCCGACGAACTCGGTCCAATCCTCCATCGGAATAATCGCGCCGGCCTTTACAAAGATCGGAATGTCTTCGAGCGGGGCGTTGTAGCTGTCGATTGTTTTCGGTCCTTCGTAGACGGTTCGTCCATCCCGGTAGTCGATCCACCGGCCTTCCGGCAGATAGACAGAGCGCTCAACGTCGGTACACCCGTTTGTATCACCGTTCACGATCGGCGCAACGAGGAACCAGTCACCAAACAGGAATTCATCGGCCATATTGCGAACCTGCGGGTCATCCGGGAAATCAAACACCAGCGGACGATGAAGCGGCACACCGGTCCGGTTCATTTCGCAGGCTGCCGTGTAGATATACGGAAGCATGGAATACTTCCAGCGCAGCCATTTGGTTACAGCGGCTTCCGCCTTGGCGCCATAGCTCCACGGTTCTTTATCCTCGCAGCCGTTCACATGACTCCGGGTAAAGAAATTGAATACGGACATCTGCATCCATCGGGCAAACGATTCACCATTGCCGCCCAACGTACCTGCGCATCCTGCCGCGTCCGACCCATAGACGACACCCATTAGCCCCATGCTTTGCTCCATACGAAGCTGAGCGAGCATATCATCCCACTCATCGAATTTGAGATCCGCCGACCAGGTCCACGCATAGCGCTGCTGACCTGAAAATCCGCCGCGCACCATCACAAACGGCCGTCTTGCTGTGTATGCCTCCAGATGTTCATACAGTGCTTTCGAATCAAGCAGACTCATCGGGTTGTGAATTGAACGTCCGGGTCCATCATGAAAAACGGCGTTGTAGTATCCGACTTTGCCCTCCGGAAAACCTCCATCATTCATATCGATCCACCAACCGGCGACACCCATATCCACAAGAGGATTAAACAGGCTTGCATACCACTCTCCGGCTCCCGGTTTCGTAAAATCGACCGTTGCGCTTAAACCCGCCCACTGGTCGGCAAGAAAAACACTGCCGTCCTGATTCTTTACATAGAAGTCCTTCTCCAGACCTTCAGCAAAAGCAGGCGCCTTTTCATCCATGGTGTGGTTGACCAGCAAGGCCAGCCGGAACCCTTGATCCCCGATCGTTTTGATCATTCCCTGCGGATCCGGATAGCGGTCATCAAATGCAGGAACAAAATTATTTCCATTACGCCACCAGCCCCGGTCCGGACCGTCAAGCCAGATCACGTCGCATGGGATATCGCGCGTCCGGAATTCTTGTGCAACCTTTTCCACGCGCTCCTGCGTCTCGTACGCCCAGCGGCACTGCTGATATCCGACCGCCCACTTCGGCGGCATATAGGCTCCGCCGGTCAACTTCTGGTACCGTCCCAGAACCTCGCGGAAGCCCGGTCCATGAAGGAAGTAGCAGTCCATCTCTCCTGCATGACCTTCCGCCTCAATCTGATTTGGACGATGCTCGTTATCAATATGGAAATTCATCCGTGACGGATTATCAATAAACACACCGTAACCTGCGGTGCTCAGGTACAGGTAGTGGGATTTATACCGCATTCCGGCATCCGCATTATACGCATCGTAATTCCAGTTTTCGAAGGATGTGCCGTTCAGGGGAAGCCGGGTCGCAACCCGTTCGCCCAACCCGTATAGCGATTCATCCGCAGCAACCGACCGGTTAAACAGCGGATGAGTGAACTCTTGCTTGTCGGAAAACGAACCGAGCCCCTTGTTGTCACGGCTCAGCAGGTTGTGATCCCTGTCGAAAAAGTCAATACGCAGCGGCTGCTTCCAGACACGGACGTGCAGTTCATCGGTTGAAATCACCAGTTCGTTTTTGCGGTCAGTGATATGGTACGGAACGGCAGGCCAGTCAAAACGGATCACGCTGTAAGAAACATCGGGTTCGAATTCGCCGCTGGGCGCATAGACGACGCGGATCAGACCGGACTCGCAGATCACGATGCGAATGCGCGCGCCGCTCTCCGCCTCGATCTCCACCGATTTGTTCATGTTCGTATGGGAGGCATAGTTGCACACCCAGTCGGGATCCTTGTTGTCGGCATTGTCGTACGTGAAGACTGGAAACATACCGGGATCGAAGCAGGATGATTTCCCCGTACTCAGCGTGCTGCTGTCGGCCGCGCTGATAAACGGCAGTGTGAATAATGCAGATATTAATATGAATAAATTTTTCACGACCATCCCTTAAATTGAACATTGAGACTATGTTGGCTGACCGGCCGGCTGCAGTTTTCTTTTTTCACCACAAAAAAAGAAGCTGCTTATGCCAAACCGATTAACCGTGATGAACCATACCGTATTCCGTCAGATTTGCGAACTCATTCCGCCCCGTCTTGCAAAAGAGTCGCCCGTATATCGGGTCATTATTTCTTTTGTTCCCTGATTTGACATTCGCTCCTCTCGTGCAGAGCCGAAAGAAACAGCCGTTGCCCATCCCCTTTTTTTCTCAAGCCTGTTGACGGATTTCCGGTTAGCAACTGTTTTTGTTCTGAGCCACTTGAAAATGCGGACTGTTTAGTGTAAGTCGAGTCTCTTTACGTCATTATTCAAGGATAATACTTAAACCGGGAGGTAACGCATGAGAAGTTTAATCTGT
>JALOTS010000260.1 GCA_025457785.1 Pontiellaceae bacterium
CGTTGCAAGGGGTTGAGGTTAAACGACAGGTTCGGTTGGATCTAAAATACAAAGATCTGGTGATGGACGATGAATTTACGCTGGATCTGATTGTCGAAGGGAAAGTGATCGTTGAGCTGAAGGTGATTAAAGAGTTGGCAGCGATTCATGAGGCTCAGCTCATGACCTATATGAAGCTGACAAACTGTAAGGTCGGCTTGCTTATTAACTTTAATGTTCTGAAGCTCAAAGATGGAATCAGGCGGCTGTCGTTACCTTGATTTTTTACAACCGCTCCGCTAGAGAGGCTCCGAGGACCTCCGAGGGGAGATTTGGAAACGGTGCGGGGATAAAGAGTTTTTACAACCGCTCCGCTAGAGACCTGAGGCACCGGACGAAAGAGGCTGGCGCAAAGCGCCGGCAACCGAGCCGCAGGCGAGCTGGGCTCCGTTATTGCGAGGCAGTGACCGCAGGAAACGGCAATGACGAAAGGAATGGCAAAGTCAGAGGGGTTCAGAGGTTGGGACTAGAATAAACGGTGCGGGCGATGCCCGCAACCCTGTGCAGCAGGGTTTAATTTGGAGTAGCGAAGCTATCTGAAAGCTCGCTTTCAGATGGCCTCACTGGTCCAAAGCGAAACCGTTTATTTTTTCTCTCCATGATCTTACTGGCTGCTCTCGGACTTACTCGGCTGTCTGCTCTAGTGAGGCAACGAACGGTTGTAAAAAAATGTTTCCATCTGCGGAAATCGGCTGTTTCATCTGCGGATAAATTTTGACTGCTGACTTTCGACCTTTGACCTCTGACCTTTGATCTTCTCTTCCAGTATGAAGTACCTCAAACCCATTCTGCTTGGCGAATTTCAGCCGCAGCTTTTTGCCTCGCTATTCCCTGGGCAGCCTGTGCCGAACCTTCGCGGCGGCACCGCCGTGGTCAATCTCGTGCGGGCTCATCTGGAACAGGGGCTGCCGGTTGATGTTGTGACGCTCAACGCGAACGCGACCGAACCGATCATCCGGCTCAAGTCGGATGTGCTGAACATCTGGATTGTCAGGCGCCGCCCGTCCAGAGCGGTGCGCGACGGATTTCGGCAGGAACGCAAGTTGATCGAGGACGTTCTGCGGGATTCGGATGCAGATGTTTGTCACGCCCACTGGACCTATGAATACGGCATGGCGGCGATTGCGCAGAAAATCAAACCGTTTGTCGTTACGGTACATGATCACTCCCGCAACATTCTGTTTTGGCAGGGCTGGCGCTACGCCGGGCTTTATCTGCTGACACAATATGTTTTGAGAAAAGCGACGGGGCGTTTGACCGCTGTGTCGCCCTATGTGGCGGAATACGCCGCGAAGGTGTCCGGACAGCCGGTGACGGTTATTGCTAATGTGGTTGCGGCGAAGTTTCGAGTTTCGAGTTTTCCGCCTGCAGCGGAACTGCCGGAGGCAGACGAGTTTCGAGAAACAGAAGCCGGAGGGCAGAGGACGGAGGACAGAGGACAGAGATCAGAGGACAGAGGTCAGATATCGGAAGATAGAGATCAGACATCGGAAATCGGAAATCGGAAATCGGAAATCATCAACCGAGTCCAAGACGAGCTGGGCATCGCTATTGCGGGGCAACGAAGTGGCCAACCTGAAACTCGAAACTCGAAACTCATCATTCCAGAATCGTCCCCGATCCTCATCACGCTAGCTGACTCCGGCCGGTTGAAGAATATCAAAAGGGCGCTGGCGGCCTTTTCCAGCGTTCGGAAAAAGTTTCCGCAGGCGCAATACAGGTTGGTCGGAAACGGATTGGATGTCGACGGGCCGATGCAACGTTGGGCGGTTAAGAAAGGCTTGGATGAGGGCGTTCAGTTCTGCGGATGGATGCCGTACGATCAGGCGATGGCGTTATTGCGTGCAGCGGATGTTGTTTTTCATCCGTCACTGGAAGAATCGTTCGGTTATCCGGTCGCTGAAGCGCTGGCGACGGGTGTTCCGGCGGTTGCGGCGCGGCAGGCCAAAGGCTGTGCGTGGCTTTTGGATGGCGGGAAATACGGGGTGCTGGCGGACGGACGAAGTGCGTCCGCAATGGGCGAGGCACTTTGTAATGTGTTGAGTAGGCCTGATGCGGAGAGAATAAAGATGGCGGGGCGGGAACATATTCAGGAGCTCTGCAATGGGTCTGCGGTTTTGGAGCAATATCAAACTGTTTTTCATGGGGAGTTTCTACAACCGCGCTGCTAGAGGGGCTCCGAGAAGTTCAGAGGTTGGAGGAAGAAGAACGGCTTGTGTGTGGTAAATGGTGAGTTGTGAACAGTAGGCTAGAGGTCAGGGCAGAGGACATCACAACAATCAGGTGACACAGAAACTTTTTTTGCGGAGCGAAAAGTCAGAGAAAAATAAACGATATTAACGCCTTCAACGAGGTCTTCGCACCGTTTCAACGATTAGAACATTTTCATCGAAGGACAAATCTGCGGAAATCGGCTGTTCGATCTGTGGATAAAATCAAAAGGATCAAGCCTTGCGGTTGTTGCGCCCTTCAGACATTCTCTTCCACTTCTTCGCTGGAAGAATCATTCGGGTGTCCGGTTGCGGAGGCATTGGCGGCAGGTGTTCCGGTAGTTGCGGCGGAGCAGGCTGAAGGCTGGGCGGGCATCTCCGGTTCAAGGGAATGAAAACAAAATAACATGACGCACTGAATGTGTCAGGGATTCTTATGCTATGAAATATCTTGTAACCGGCGGCGCCGGCTTCATCGGTTCGCACATTGTGGACGCTCTGATTGAAAAAGAGCACGAGGTGGTTGTACTCGACAACCTTTCCTCCGGGCATCGCGAAAATCTTTTGACGGTTATGGATCGCATCACCTTTATCAAAGGAGATGTTCGTGACGCAGATGTCTGTCTGAAAGCGGCGGAGGGATGTGTCGGCATTTTTCATGAAGCGGCACTGGTTTCCGTGCCTGACTCCATCAATCGTCCGCGCGACAACCATGACATCAATATTACCGGCACGCTGAACGTGATGGAGGCTGCACGGCGACAAGGTGTCCGCCGGGTGGTCTTTGCCAGTTCGGCATCTGTTTACGGAGATAATCCCGCGTTGCCGAAACGGGAGGAGATGTTGCCGGAACCCAAAAGTCCTTATGCCATGGCAAAACTGGCCGGGGAATATTATCTGAAACTTTATGCCGAATGTTACGGGATTGATACGGTTGCCCTGCGCTATTTCAATGTTTTCGGTCTGCGCCAGGATCCCTCTTCCATGTATTCCGGTGTCATCTCTATTTTTGCAGAGCGGATTCAAAAAGGACTGCCGATTACCATTTACGGCGGCGGAGAACAGACGCGGGACTTCGTCAACGTCGCTGACGTTGTTCAGGCCAATCTCCTTGCGATGGGCGTTCAGAGGCCGGAGATCAAAGGCCGGCGGTTAAATCATTCAAACCCTCATCAACTAACAAAAACAACGGACAACCATCAACCGGTCAGCGGCAACTTTGTTGTGCTGAACGTCGCAACCGGCAAATCGACCAGTTTGTTATCACTGCTTGATGACTTAGAAACTATTGTCGGTAAAACGGTAGAGCGCAAATTTATGCCGTCTCGTCCCGGCGATATTCAGCACTCGCTGGCCGATGTTTCCAAGGTTCGGACAGAGCTGGGCTACGAGGCGGGAATCGGGCTGAAGAAGGGGTTGTTTATATTAATATCGGGAAATAACCAAGGCAGCGGAGCCGCAACCAAATGACGAATAACGAAGCACCCAGGCTCGAAAGAATGCCGAAAAACGGGGCGGGGAAAACTGGAGTCATGGTTGAAACGGTTTGTAAGCCAATGATTCTTAGGCAATCATTCGTTCAAATGAAGGGATCGCAATGCGTCAACTGTTTAAATTAATAAAAGCAATCTTACGCCGCCCGTATCGGGCCGCAAAGTGGATGCGGCGCTACATCCATATTCACCGGGAAACGGCAAGGCTGCTGCGAC
>JALOTS010000026.1 GCA_025457785.1 Pontiellaceae bacterium
GTGCTGCCGCGAAGCAGCAGCAGGTTTTCGCGGTCGTTCTGTTCCGTGAAAATCCGGCAGAGAAAGCACTCTCCCGCTTTTTCACACCGGATATACTCAATGCGCCAATGGGCCCAAAACGGCTGGTTCATGAAAATTCTCCTGTGGACGTTTTTTACAAATCCGCTTCATGTTATTTATAGATATTGGCGGACAATTCAAGCTCGCCGGCCGAATTGTTTGAGATGGAATGATTGCGGACGTACGATAAGGCCTTTTCTCCCAAAGCCGATTTTTCTTTTTTGGATTCTTTGAACACTGGAGCGATCCGCAGATGGCGCAGAGGGGAGATTTTTTACAACCGTTTCGCTGGAGGAAGCTTCGGAGTAAGAAAGAGATCAGAAATTGGAAATCGGAATAAGCCGAACGGAAGAATCCGATACGGTATATTCATATCGGGCGAAGAGGCAAAAGATGGCGGCGTACGCGATTGCGCGGGATCGCTTGCTGCGGGGATTGTGTTTTTTGGGGAGTTGCGTGCGTCGCTGTCCGGCCCGCCTGCTACTGCGCGGTTTGTGCTTCGGACAGCATGGCAAGCATACGCTGAGCATGTTCGTCCAGACCTCGGCGTTCCAGATGGCGCAGCAGGTGACGTTCCGCTAGATCCGGCCGGCCCGCTTGGATCAGACCGGTCACCAGCGTTTCTTCAACAGCCGCGTTGAACGGCAGAATGGAATCGTGCTCTTCAATAAGTCCGGCCGCCTTGACCGGCTCGCCCTGCCGGATGAGATCGGCGGCCACGTAGGCAATAATATCCGGCTGAGCATAGTCCTTTTTCACCGCTTCGCGGAAATACTTCAAGGCCGTCACCTCCTGATCCCGGCGCAGGGCCGCGTGACCGAGCAGAAAGAGCGCTCTGCCGGCGACCCCCGTGTCCGGCGATTCTGCCAGCCGCTCAAGTTCCGCCATTCCCTTCTCAGTATCCCCCCCCGCCATGCGCAGTTCCGCCGCGCGCATTTGCGTTGAGGCGGACGGCTTTGAAGCGGCTCCGACAGCCCTGTCGTACCAGAGGACAGCGGCCTGCGTGTCACCCAGTCCATACCAGATCTCCGCAATGCGTTCAGCCAGCTCTGTATTGGGGCTGCCGAGCCAGTATGCCGATTCAAAAGCAACGACGGCTTTTTCGTTGTCACTGCGGACAAGATAAGAATTACCCAGCCCGATGAATGCCTGTATATTTTCAGGGGCCAGTTTCAGAATGGCTTCACAAACGGTTTCCGCTTCATCATGCCGATTATTGAGCGTCAGGACATCGGCGTAAGCAAGAGCCCAGACGGTGTTCGCCGGATCCGCAAGAACCCGCAGTCCAAGGGCGACCGGCAGTGTATGCCGGCGATCCTGCTCATAGTCGCACTGAATGAGGCCGTCGAGAATGCCGGTGGACAGATCGCCCTGTGACAGGGCTGCGGCAAATGCGGCCCGTGCCTCGCTGTGCCGCCCGAGTTCCTGATAGGCGCAGCCAAGCAGCCTGTGCGCGAGCGCGGCGTTCGATTCGGATTGAGGAATCCCTTTTAAAACGGCCACCACTTTTTCATAATCACGATTCGCAAAATGTCTGGAGGCCTCCAGAACGGCCTGATCGGATGCGTCCGCGAATGCCGGCATTGCGCCGGCAAAGCAGGCGGCAGCAAGCGCTGTCATAAAAATCCGTTCCGGTTTTTTCATTTTACAGATCCTCCAGCTCAAAACGAACGCGTTTTATTCCCCACACGCGGACAGGGATTCCCGCCTGACGGGCGGGCTGATAGCGCCACATCCTGACCGCATCAAGCACGGCCCGGCGAAAGGAATCCGGACCCTGGCTCTCCATGATCACGGCATCTTCAACCGTTCCGGACTCCGTGATGAGAAGCTTTACCACAACCATTCCTTCCTGGCCGAGCCGGCGGGCGGATGCCGGGTATGCGGGACGGGGGGTGGAGATCTCACCGGGCATGTCATCCACATCTTCCGCAAACGGAATACCGCCGGAAGTCAGACCCTGACTCATCCGGGGGATAAAGGCGGCAGGCGCTGCATTGAGGGGCACCGGCGCCACAGTCACCTGCTCCGGACGGGCCGCATCCATATCCACAGTAACAATTCTCGCGGAAGGCGCAGGCTCCTCGGAAGTCTTCGGTTTTTCAGTCCGTACGGCAGGCCGTTCGGCGGGCGCAACCCGAAGTACCTGAGTCGGGACGACTTCGCGGGTGATTGCCTCCCGGGTCAGCGTGTTCAGATGCGACAAGGCCAGATAAAGCAGTACGTTGGGAATGACCGCCAGCAGCACGCAAACGGCTGTGCGCTTCGGACACCATTTCAAACTCCGGAGGTTTATGAAGGTTGCGGCGGAGGTCATTGAGGCGCTCCCTTCTCCCGGGTTGCAATCGCAACATCCACGGCGCCGCCCTGTTTGGCGATGTCGATTACAGAAACCAGCATCCGGGCCGAAACGTTCTCGTCAGAAACAATGACGACCGAACCGGTCTTCTCGCCGGTTGTAAAGCGGCGGACCCGGTCGAGCAGGTCTCTTGATTCCATGCGCTTTCCATCGGTGTAGATTGCGCCGGTTTCCGTCACGACAATACGCAGGCTCTGCGGCGTGAGCGCCTGACTGTAAAAGGACTCCGGCCGCGAAACGGCGACTCCGAGATCCTGCGTAAACGTTGCCGTAACCAGAAAAAAGATGAGCAGCGTGAAGACCAGGTCGATCAGCGGAGCGATATCAACGGATACGCCGGCATCTTCCCCGCTTTCGCGCTGCTGTACGGAGTCAAACACGGTGTTCCTCCATCCGCAGCAGAACTTCGACCCGCTTGATGACGCGGGTGCTCTCGGAAATGCAGAAGCGGACGCGCGAGGACATCCACCCGTGAATCAGCACGATGGGCAGGGCCGTCACCAGCCCGGCCTGCGTGGTAATCAGTGCCTGAGAGATGCCGCCTGCCATTGCCGCGCTTGTTTCAGCGCCGGGGCTGAGCGTGAGCGCACTGAGCGTGACTGTAATTCCAAGAATGGTTCCCAGCAGGCCCAGCAGCGGCAGAACGGCGCCGATGATGGCAATCAGTTTAAAGTGCCTCCACAGATACACCGTCTCCTGCCGTACAAGTTCCGTGGCGCGTTTTTTTGTCAGATCGAGTCCGGCCGTGTGCATAGTAAGCGATGCCGCAACGATCTTCGCGATTGCACCGGACCGCTGGCGGCACAGGACCGCGGCGGTTTGTGTATCGCGCTGCGCGAGCGAGTTAAAGATCGATTGCTCCCACTTTCCGCTGACTTTTGTTTCCGGTCCGATAGACACCAATCGATTTATGATCAGTGACCATGCAAGCAGCGAGAGCGCAAAGATGGCCCCCACAACCCAGCCGCCTGACAGAAGAATACTCATGGATTTCTTTCCTTCGAAAGCATGTTCAGCAGCGATGCGGCATGGCGCTCGCTGTCACCGATCAGTTTTTCCATCCGTCCCCGCAGCACGCCGCAGCAGAGCAGCACGGGGATCGCGATGATCAGTCCTGCGGCCGTGGTCAGCAGCGCTTCGGAGATTCCTCCCGCCATGAGACCCGGATTTGCATTGCCAAACGAACGGATCACGCCGAAGGTGTCAATGATACCGGTTATGGTGCCGAGCAGCCCCAGAAGCGGGGCGACAGCAGCGATGAGACTCAGGAAAGAGAGAAAACGCCGAAGCCGGGGCATCTGGTGAAGAAGCTGTTCCTGAATGGCGTCTTCCATGGCCTGTGTGCCCGCATTCCGGTGTTCGAGACACGCCCGCAGCACCCGGTCCGCCACACCGCATTTCCCCTCCAAAAGACGTTCGGCCGTTTCGAAGTCGCCCTGTGAGCAGGCGGCCAAAACACGTTCGGCGCTCTGCGATCCGGCGGCATTGCGGCCGTACAGGCAGAAGCCGCGCTCGACGATCAGAATCAACGCAAGCAGGGCGAGACCGGCCAGAGGAAACATCACGGGACCGCCGGCGCGGAACTGTTCTTTAACGGACTGCCGGCCAATCGCGCTGTCCACGCGGAGTTGTCCGGTCACATCCATCGGAACAGAGACGGTCTCTTCCTTTCCGGAAGCGATTTCCTCAAAGACATTCAGAATCTGACGTTTCGTTTCCGAACCGATCTCTTCGGTCCACCGCAAACCGGAAGCGTCTTCCGGACAGGCCATAGCCAGGCCGACCCGGCGGCGGTCAAGCGTTTCGTATGCGTAGGCGGTATCGCCTGCAGCCAGCAGCCGGACATTTTCCGTCAGGCCGCCGGCCGTGCGGAGAGGCCGTTCGCACACACGGACCGTTCCCGCCCCCGTCCGGAGATCCGCGAAAGCATTCAGAACGGCATCATAGCGTTTCAAAAGAAGTTCGGGACTTTTTTCGGGGCCGGACGCTTCGGCATCGGAGAGGAGTTTCCGCAATGCGCTGACCGTGCTGTCATGGCCGAACGTTTCGCCGAAATAAACATCGAACTGCTCGGCGATCTGAAGTGTTTTAGAGTCCAGATCACGCACGGCTTCCTGAATCGAGGAGTCTGTTTCGAGAGTCGAGAGCTGCCGCTGAAGTTTCTCCTTCTCCCGCTGCAGCCGCGTCAGTTCAATCTGATTGTTCAGCAGTTTCTTTGCCATGCCGGCCCGTTCCGTCTCGCGCTGTTCGACTTCGGCCCGGTTTGATGCACGCAGGCGTTCGAGGGTTTCCTGCTGCCGGGAAGCCTGTGCTTCAATCTGCTTAAGGTTTTCCCGCAGGACGGCCGCCGCCGGGGGTGTGCCGGTATCCGCCGGCGCGGCGGAAAACGCCGGGAAAAGCGGCATCACCGCAACGGCCAGAATGAATCCCGCCGAACGAAACAGGCTGTGCTGCGGCGCTTTCATTCGGTGCTGTTCTCCGGACGGGTTCGGTCAACGGTTCTGCTGAAGACAGGAAACGGAACCTGAATAATCTGAGGGGGAGCCTGTGATTTGAGGATCTGCACTGCATTCCGTATCTGCCGGCAAACACGCTTAGGCAGTTCCCCGTTCCAGATTTCTCCGGGTTTCACGGAAGCCAGGCCGATTCGATGCCCGTCTTCGGAGACGAAAAATTCGGAGGCGAGACCGATGCGTCCGACGTATGCATGAACCTCCCGCTGCCCCCCGTCGAGACAGACCTTCCCGTTTTGCAGAGTGACGGTCTGAGCGGCCCGGCACTCCTCCGCAGCGAATGCCCAGAAACGAAGTAATGCATCGGCCTGAACAGACGGATCTTCTGTTTTCAGATCCGCAAGAATACGTTTCATCATCGCAAGCCGTTCTGTCTTACGGTACGGAATCCCGGCCTCCGCGTCTGAACTGAACTGTTCAACTTTGTTCATCGCCAGCGCTGCGGCGCGGGCAAGAAACGCCCTGCACTCCTCTTCTTTGCGGCGGTGTTCTTCGATGCGGGCGCGAAGCTCTTCAACCGCCTGTTTCTCCGCCTTCAGATCCGCATCTGTGCGGTCAATATCGTTTTTTAACCGTTCAATCTGAGTATCCAGCCCGGTCATGACCCGGCGCTGCTGCTCCTTCAGTCCGGCCGCTTCAAGCGCCAGACCGTCAGCCTGGACAACAGCGGCCCGGATTTCGCGCGCCAGTTTCATCCGTTCGGCGTTTGCCGTTCCTGACTGCGCCGAACCGGTTCCGGGCAGATTCGCAGAAACGCGGGGATCAGCCGGAAACCCGGACGGAAGCAGGAGAAAGACGCTGCAATACAACAAGACATTTCTTTTCATAACGGCACCTCGAAAACAGGGTTTATGCTATCGGGGAAAAAAAATTATGCAACCAGAAGAATTCATGGATTTTTGCAGGAGGACTGTAAACGGCAGGGGCCGGGCCTGCGCCCGACCCTGCGGGACGCCATCGGCGCCCCGTATCCGGATGATTGTCCTGTTCTCCGCAAACACACGGCTGCCGGCGGAGAAAGCGCCCGCGATTATTGAAGAGCCGGCCGGTTCGGCTTCTTCAGATCGGACAGGGAAAGAACAGCCTTCACTTCCGTATCAGATAATGTTTTGTGGAAAAACACTTCGAAGTACTCCTGAACGGCCTTTTCCAGACTGAGCGATTCAAACTGTTCCGGGTAGAGCAGTTTGGCCAGCCATACTGTGCCGAGAATACGGTTGCTTCCCGGCGGACGATCCATCCAGCTAAAAGGCAGCCAGGGGATCTGATAGACACGGCCTTCTTTGAAGGCTGTTACATTTTCCCATTCCTGATCGGCAATCATGCCTTTCCATGTGCTCATTTGTTCCGCTCCCATCGTGGCCAGCAGAATGAATTTGGGGTTGAGACGGGCGATTTCAGCGATGGTTGTGTCATTGGCTTTTTCATCCGTTTTCAGCGGGAAAGCGTTCTGAAAGATGTTGACCGCATGAATGTAATCGAATGGTTGAACGTGGTTGTTTCCCGCCGGATCGGTATTCAGCCCCTGGCCGCCATGCGCATAGTAGTAGGTCACCCGTTCGTTTTCCGGAATTGCAGCGGTTTTTTCGCGGATCGGGATCAGATATTTCTGCACGTAGGCATACATTTTGGCGGCTTGTTCTTCCTGACAGAACACCTGACCGAGCAGTGCGAACGCCTGCTGATATTTGTCCATGCTTTGATCAATAACGATTACAGGGATGTTGTATTTTTTCTGCAGTTCGTCCGCCCGTTCCGCCCGCTGAGCATCGCCTTCCATAAAAAGAAGGTCGGGCTGGACGCGTTCCACGTCAAGCGGCTGAATTCCCTTTGATTGCGGAAGCGACGGATCTTTCAGATGTTCCGGCAGCGCCGAGCCGATACCGACCTTTCCTTCGCGGAACACGGCGGGCGAAAACCGGTCAAAATCGGGGCCGCAGCGGTTTATAACCCCTGTCTGTTCCGGCCCGATGGCCAGAGACAGGGGGATGCAGTGTCCAACGGGAAGAACACGCTTCACTTCATCAGGCAGAACAACCTTTCGTCCGGCCATGTCGGTGACGATGCGATCCGCGCACAACATTCCGGGGGCGGCCAGCATCAGCGCTGTGCCAACCGCCAGACTGAAGCAACAGGGGTTCATAATCATAGTTTTCTTTTTCATTGCTTTCCTTTCCATCGGTTTTTTATTTAGAAGGATACCCGGCAACTGAGCCAGTACCGCCGTCCTTCTTCAAGATATGTGTAATCAGCATCGGAGGTTCGCGTGGCATCGGTCACGTTGTAAACCTTGCCATAGAAGGTTACATGATCCGTCAGATGATAGGCAACGCCGGTATCCACCGTCAGCAGATCATCGTCCCACATTTTGTAGTCGCTTTGCCTTGCGACCGTTCTCGACCAGTCAACATTGGATTCACCGTCTTGCCAGTTTGACGCGATTTCAATCGAGAGTTTTGAAGTGATCTGCCACTCCCCGGAAAGATTGATTTTGTTTCTGGGCACTCCCACAAGCGGTTTTCCGTCAAGGAAACGCCAGTCAACGATAATGTTGTTGGTGGGACCTTTTATCACGGCATCAGAGGTATCCATTCTGGAGTCCGTGTAGGTGTAATTGCCGCGCAAGGTGACGGTTGAAACGGGCCGGTATTTGGCAGCCAGTTCGACTCCGCGCACAACGGCCTCGCCGATATTCAGATAGGTGCCCCAGATTTTTCCATCGGGACTGGTGATGAGATTTCCGTATTCGTCGTAGAATCTTGTCTGGCCCGTATTGATGATTTTGTTTTTGTACTCTGTGTTGAAAACGGTCGCGTTGAAAGAGAAGCAGCTTTCCGGATCATAGTAAAGACCGGCTTCAACCGTATCAGACTGCTGGGGTTTCAGATCGGGATTTCCCCAGGTGTAGGCTCTGGGATTACTCCAGGACTGGGGATTTCCGATGTTTGGATCGGTTTCCCGGACATCCGGATTTTTATATCCCTCGGCATAACCTCCTTTAACGGTCCAGGCATCTCCGAGCAGGAGCACCCCGTAACCGCGCAGTGTGTGATGGGTTCCGAATTTTTCATTATCCACCAACCGAATTCCGCCTGTTGCAATAAACCGTTCGAACATGGCCCATTCGTCTTCAAGAAATCCCGCCACCTCACGCAATTCTGATTTTTTGCCAAACGACAGATCCCATGCCATATATCCGGCATCGGTCTGGGTACTGTCCTCTTTCCATTGACCGCCTGCCGTCAGATTGTGCGACGAAACCGGAACCGTCGCTTTTGCATCCGCCAGATAGTTTTCCGTCACGGGTTTCCAGGGTTCGTGAGATCCGTCCCTTATTGTTTTCTTATGATACAACTGGAGGTCTGTTTTGAACCATTCATAAACCCCCCGGTGGCCGAGAACCTGCTCGGCGAAGTCGTATTCGGCGGTCTGGGTGAAATTTGTAGCAGACGAATTCCCCGGTGTGGTCTTCATATTCTGCTCCGTCCAGGAGATCTGACCGAAAACCGTGTTCTGTTCATCGGGCGTAAAATCAAGCGCTACTGAGATATTGCGCCGATCCGACTGTCTGAACCCGTTCACGATCTGATCTTCTTCATGCCATTTTTTAAATCCCCAGATTCGCAGATGGAGATAATCAGGGATGTAAGGACCGGCCATATAAAAGTCGCCCTGATACTGTTTGCCCGCGTCCGTGTTTTCCGGAACCGTAATGCCTGCGCCTACCGATCCCGTCCATTTCGCCGCATCCTTGCGGGTAATGATGTTGATCACGCCGCCCATGGCATCCGATCCATAGACGGCCGACATCGGCCCTCGAATGATTTCAATGCGTTCAATCGCCTCCATGGGAGGAATGTTGTTGCCTTCCAGCGCTTCGCCCATGCCGTTGGCCTTGTCGGAAAACCCGGTGTTCAGTCTGCGTCCGTCAACAAGAACCAGGGTCGCATCGGATGCCATGCCGCGGATCGAAATGCTGCCGGACTTCCGTCCGCCCAGAATATGGACTCCTTCAACGTGTTGTATCGCGTCCGCCAGCGAAACGATGTCGCGGGATACAAGATCTTTTTTGGTTATAACCGTGACGCTGGCAGGGGCATATGGAGGTTTTTTGACGGCCTCGGACGCTGTTGACGATGATGTAACGACAAGTTCTTTTCCCACTTCGACAGTATTTGTCCCGCCGGAAATAACTGTGTTTGTTCCGCCGGGAACATGATCTTCCTCCGCAGTATAGCCGGCCCCGGACAGTATCAACAGGGCCGTTAAAACAACAGCTTTACTTTTCACGCGTTCATCTCCTTCATTTTATTTTCCGCAAAACAAACTGAAAACAGTCCGCAACCGGACTGAAAGTGTCCGTTTCATAAAAAGCACGCTCAACGGATCACAGCGGAAATACGTTTAAAAACCGCTTTTAAAAGGGCAGCGTGCCGCCCGGGCAGGATGACCCCGGACGGCACGCCGATTCAATCACCAAAGGAAGAAGGTGATCAAACACAGGAGGAAATTCCGATTCGGTTTCATCATTTCAACGCACTTTCATCTGAGATTCTGAGCACATGATGCGGTTTGTTCGTCAGGAATACAATCGGGGGATTCCCCGTTTTTTTTATCGGGGGATTCCCTGATGGGAAGGTTGAGGTGACGGGAGTAATGGTTTTTCCTGCCTTGACAAAAGAACCGTCTTCCTACACCGTTTTAGTATAAACTTTCCAAAACGATTTTTCAGGGTGAACAGCCCTATCGCCTGAAAAGTTTTTTTCACATATGCTAACCAAGGAGTGCAAAATGAAATCAAAATTAACGAAATCAATATTCGCCGTTTCTACAGTTCTGCTGGCAACAGCAATCTCGTGTCCCGCAGAGGAAACGCCCATCGACTACAATGCGGGCATGATGAAAATCAGTTCGTTATTCTCCAAAGATTCGGAACATGCTTCCGAAGAGGCCATCGACTTTGCCGGAATCGAAGAGGTGTATAACACCGTCTTCGCCAGCCTGGTAAACACCTATGATCCGTCACTTGATGCCGACATAAAAAAAGCCATCGAAAAAGGAAAGCTGGGCGAGCTGGTTGATGTTCAAAAGCAGTGGGTTGTAAAAGGTCTGCAGCGCGCCATCTATCATACCGCCCTTCGCGAACTGGAAAAAGCCGCTCAGGACGGCGCCGCTTTCTTAAAGGCGGAAAATCTCTTCAAGTGCACCGAGCCGGTGATGGACAGACGGGGCAAATGGCTGGAGACCGGCAGCGAGATTAAAAACCGTGTTCGCAATGAACTTTCGCTAATTAAAGAGAATCCCGCCGAAGCACAGGAACACATTAACATCATTAAGATGACCATGACTCAGGTTTACTTTCTGAGCGTGCTGTGGGAAGTCGACGGGCTTGAAAAAGCCAGAGGCTATGAAGGGGATCTTCCCAAAGTGAAACAGGCGGAAGGAATTTTATACTTCAAGGTTCTGGAACCGTTTATTGCGGATGCAGCGTTAAGGAAAAAAATTGCTGCGGAATTTCAAAAAGATCCGAACGATATCGACACGGTCATGATTAAAAAGTCCCTGGCGCAGGCCATGCCCGATGTGTGGGACGGTATTCCCCGCCGGATCAGAGACAGCATCTTCAGTGAATAAGGATTCTTCTTTGCGCCGAACAGCCCATGTTCTGACCAAGGATGTGGGCTGTTTCGTGTTCAGGAAAAAATACAGGCCGTCCGGAGGGTGAGTCCGGACGGCCTGCGGAACAAACCACCAGAGGAGGCTGATGGTCAAACACAGGAGGAAATTCCGATGCAGGTTTATCAACACCTTTTCACTTGAAATCCTGTAACTCATATTGAGGCTTGTGCATCAGAAATACAATCGGGGAAACCCCTGTTTTTTTCCTCGGGGATTTCCCTGATTAGATTCTTCGATAGAAGAATCTATAGCCGCGTTTTGGCCCATTCGACGGCGTATTCGCTGAGTTCTTTGGCGCTGGCGAGATTCAGCTTCACTTTGATATTCGCCTGATAGGTCTCAACGGTTTTTATACTGAGATTGAGTTTTTCGGAGATGGCGCCGGCGCGAAGGCCTCTTCCGATCAGGCAGAAGACTTCAAATTCGCGGTCGCTCAGCATCCCGGCGGGATCTTTGTCCTGAGCGCCGAGAAGACGCTGCATGACCTGTTCCGAGACGGTGTTATGCAGATAAATTTTTCCGCTCAGCACCTGATGGATGGCTTCAATGATTTTTTCTTCCGCGACCTGCTTGGTGATGTACCCGCGTGCGCCGGCACGCAGAGCGCGTTCCGCGTAGATGGATTCGTCGTGCATGGAGACCGCCAGCAGAGGCAGTCGCGGATATTCGGCATGAAGCTGCTTGATGAGCTGCACTCCGTCTGAATTTTTGAGGGAGATGTCGGTTAAAACCAGGTCCGGATTGGTTTTCATAACCGCGTCGATTCCGCCCGGCACATCTTCGGCCTCACCGCAGACTTCCATATCGGGCTCCATGTTGATCAGCATCGCCAGCCCGCGCCGCAGGATCTGGTGGTCATCGACAATCAGAATTCTTTTTTTCTCACTCATTCAACGGCTCCTCGAACGTGCAGTTCACAACGGTTCCGCCGTCCCTGCGCTGCGTCACATTCAACTGTCCGCCCAGCACTCCGGCCCGGTATTTCATGATTTTCAGGCCGATTCCCTCCTGTCCGTCGCGGGGATCGGAAAAACCCGATCCGTCATCCGAGATCGAAAGATTCACTGAACGGTCTTTACGGGTCATCGTGATGGCAATCTGCTTTGCCTTTCCGTGTTTGACGGCGTTTGTGACCGCCTCCTGCGCAATTCTGAAAAGCTGGATTGAACGTTCACTGCTGCGGATTTCCGCCCCCGGCGCCACATCGACGGAACAGGACACGCCGAAAATCTTTTCCGTGTTTTCGACCAGCTCCTGCAACGCAAACCCCAGCCCCTCTTTTTCGATGGAAACCGGATAGAGACCGCGGGAAAGGTTTCGGGTTGTCTCAATGGATCGGCTCAGCAGATCGTGGATTTGCGACAATACATCGTTCGCTTCCTGAACGGATTGTGTTCGCAGTTTTTCCCTCAGCACCCGGCTCATAAAGGCGATACCGGTCAACTGCTGCCCCAGATCATCATGCAGATCCTGCCCGATGCGCATCTGTTCCCGGTTGCTGATCCGGATGATTTCACGGTACGCATCGTCCAGTTTATGCAGCGTTTCGTATTCAAAAATATTCAGCACCTTGCAGACAAAAAAAACCGATGAAACCGCGCAAATTGCCCGGAAAAACTGAACCGGAAGTCCGGTGAATTCTGTAAAGCTTGTGTAGTTTAAAACCGAAGCCGGGAAAAACGGCGCGGGTTTTACGATCAGACCAACGAAAAAGGAGTACGCAAGAAACGAAAATCCCAGTCCGGTCAAACCGTTTAACACCGACGGTTTGTCCAGTTTGCGGATTTCCGGACTCCGCCGTTCAGAAAAGAACAGCAGAGCCGTCAAAAAGGCAGCCGGAAGCGCCAGAAAATAACGAATGATTCCATCACAAACCCCCGACCACTCCTTAGTGAACCCTGATTGAAAACCCCAAATCAGAAACACCGCAAGCATCACGGAATAACCGGTTGCAAAAAATCCGGGAATCCTCCAGCTCTTTTTCCGGTCACACGGAAGAGAAATTCCGAACAGAAACAGAAAAATATAAGAACTCTTCCCAAGCACATAGCGTGCAACCTGAACGACCACCGTCCCTTGTTCCGAAAGCACCGCCGCTTTGGTCATCAACAGCAGATCAAGCCATTCATTCACACCGTGCAGCAGCCCGAAGGCCGCCAGCAGCCAGAGATATTTTCCGATCCGGAAATCACTTCCTTTGCGCACCTGGAACAGAACCGACACCCCCAGCATGAAGAAGGCGAGTCCGTAAAAGAAAAACACGACATCCATGTGCCTCTGAATAAACTGACTTGCCATGTTCATTGTTCTTTTCCAGAGCAGCGGCACCGCAGCCAAAGTCTGAGCGCGACAGGATGATTTCCTGCGCTTCGTTCACATGGCTCTTGCCGAGCTGTTTTGTATTCAGTTGTTTGTTGCTGGATATGGGTTATGGAGTGTTTGATATTCGCGAAACGAACCGGAAAAGCTCCGTCAATGTCCCGTCGCCGAGATCCATCCCGCAGGCGACTTCGTCGAGGGTTACCTGCGCCGGCGCCTGATCGACGGGGAGTTTGACTTCCAGTACGCCGCCGGACAGCACCGCTTCAAGGCCGCTGACCGCCTCTCCATCGATCATTCCGTAGAGAACCGATCCGCTGGTCCACAGGTCAACAGTGTGCCGATCATCGCCGT
>JALOTS010000027.1 GCA_025457785.1 Pontiellaceae bacterium
TACCCAGTTTATTGACCCGTATCGTGCGGCGGATTTGAATTTGGCCGTTTTATTTTATAAAGGAGTAAAGGACGTTCTTAAAGGGGACGTTCTTGGTATTTCATTGATTATAAAGTCAATCGCCGTCCGCGTTCTTTTCAAAGGTATCATTAATGATCATTTGAACATCTTTACCCAGAATCTCCAAACATTGCTGGACAGGGGCCGATGACGGATTAGGGATCAACCGCCCCGAATCCATGAAGGCATGGGCAGGGATCCCCCAGCCTAACAAGCGCTTCCATTCAGGCAAGCCCAGCGCGTAAACCTTCTTCAACCCGTCCAGAGAAAGATCCTTTAATACAGGGACAACTTCATTCTTCATCTGGGCCGCCACATACTCCGCCTCAATCAACTCTACAGCCTTCACCTGCTTTCCGCCCGCCTCAACGGTTTGAACAATCGGCGACCGGACGTTCGACAACAGCTTAAGCAAGTGTTCAACATCCCGTTTTTCTGTATCAAGATTCTTAATCTCCTCGAGGATTTCCGAGGAAATGCCCCGGGATATATTCAACAATCTTTCCAATGTTTCGGGATCAAGAGACTGTCCGGGAACCCACCCTTCAGGATCAGTAAGCGCCCGTTTAAGCCGGAACGGCGCGTTGGTGCGTAATGCGAACTGCTTCCCCGCGGCGTGCTCGGTCGTCACAATGATTTTGGGATCCTTAGCCCCGTCTTTTTCCAGCATAACCCAGCCAAAACGAAAAACAATGCTGCGCCCTTTCGGGAACCTGAGCGTAACAATTCTTGGCGTTTGCCAGGAATAAGTCTCGGTCACTTCCAGATCACCCCTTTTTTGGGTGACAGGAGCGGTGAACCTCATCACCTCAGACGAAACCTCCACCTTCAATGGCCGCTTCGCCTGCTCGGCGATCTCATTCTCCGCCAGGGCCCACAACGCCAGCTTGATCTCTGCATTTTTCTGCGCAGAACACTGCCAGTCACTGTTTACACGAACCGCCTCAAAGGCCCCCTCAACATTCAATTCATGTTTAATGCTCCTGGGATCGCCCGCCACTAACGCCACAACCTTCTTGGGGCTTTCCAGATCTCCCGCGCCAACCAGTTCAAACTTGAAAACAACTATCTTTCCATCGGGCAATTTAACTTTGGCCTGTTGAGGAATAAGCCAATTCTGTTCCCTCACCATGTATTCATTATTTAAACGCCCCGCGACGCTGATATCAGCGGTGACCAGCTTTGACAGCAGGAATGTCACTTTGTTTTGAATACCCTGCACACTTTGGTTTTTATCGGCTTCCATAATAACTTTCACACCATGAGGGTACTTTATCGGAGAAAACTGAATTATCAAAATCAAAAATTGAATCACCCCGCTCTCTTGGCGAAGGGCGAAAATCGTTCTTTGGGAGCGCGGGGAAGCATGGGGCCAGCGGATTCGGCGGTCCAGCGGCGGTGGTTGGCTAGTGCAAGCGTCATGGCGCAGTCGTCGGGGAATAGAGTCAGCCCGCACATTTGCTTCCGGCTTTTTATTCATGTTGCTGTTCTTGTCATTCCGCTCCCGAATCATTTTGTCAGAGACAGTTTTGTTTTGGCTCCGCCGGATTGGCTTGGAATGAAAAACAAGAAGTTGATGGATAGCAGTACACAGAGAACAAGGAGGTCAGAATCGAGACGAAGTCGAGCTCGGCTGGAGTGCGCGACAGCAACAAAGCGGCAAAAAACAATTCTGTTATCCATTGTTGCCGAAATTTATGGGTTTCGGCATTTGTCTTGCCGGGAAAATCAGTGGTTAAAAACGGGACAGGGCGGCCCATTGCGGAATCGAAAGCTGTTCCGGGCGCGCCGCCGGGTCGATTCCGCAGGGTTCCAGGCCTTGGAAAAATTCCGGCGCGTTTTTCCGCAGGTTGGAACCGATCTGTTTGCGGCGCTGGGTGAACGCCAGTTTGATCAGTTGTTTGAAGCGGGCGTAGTCCGGAACTTCGGCCAGCGGCGCGGCGCGTTTTTCGAAGCGAACCACTGCCGACCACACCTTTGGCGCGGGCATAAAGCAGGTCGGACTGACGTTTTTTATATTTTTTACCTCATAGTTCAATTGCGACCAGACGGCGAGCGGGCCGTAGGTTTTTCCGCCGGGTTGGGCGGTCAGCCGGTCGGACACTTCTTTCTGCACCATAAAAACCATTTTGTCAGGAAGCGGAGCGGCTTCGAGCACGTTGACGATAAAACGGCTGCCGACCGAGTAGGGCAGGTTGGCAACAATTTTATTGATGCCGCCCGCGAACAGCCCGTTCAGATTAATGTCGAGCACGTCAGCCTCCAAAAGATCCAAGGCACGGGAAGCGGCTGTGCCGGGGCCTGCTGTTTTTTCTGAACACGGGAAAACTTTGCGCAGATGCGCGATCATGGCCGGGTCTTTTTCAATCGCAACAAGCTCGGCGCCGGTCGCTATCAGGGCCTGCGTCAGTGCGCCGAGTCCGGGGCCGATTTCGAGCAGCCGGTCGTTTGGGGAAATTTCCGCCGCCGCCACGATAATGCCGAGGATGTTGCCGTCGATCAGGTAATTCTGACCGAGGCCTTTATTCGGGCGGTGTTCGAGCGAGTCTAGCAGCGCTTTAATAACCGATGGGCTGGTCAGTTTTCCAATCATGAGAGCCATTTCTTTTAATCTCCGAAAATTTATCCGCTCACCTTTGTTTTCCGACCCTCGGCAGAAGGTGTCACTCCTGAGAGGTTCCGGTCAAACATAAAATAACACCCCGCTATGCCCAGTCAGCGGAATTGCAGCCAGCGTTTGCGCCGGACGGAATAACCTTTTACACTTATTCGGCATGGCACCTTCCGATTCGCGTTCATTTGCGCGATTCGCAGTTCTTTACGATGGGATTTCATTGACTAAATTTTTTCTGAACTTAGATTCCGGTTAAGAATCGAGGGGAGTGTGTCGCGGATTTATCTGGAAACCATAAAAACGGAGGTATGCTATGGGCAGTCGCGGGATTAAACTGGTGGGAATGGATGTTAAGAAGCTGTTGACGTTACTCAATAAGGCGCTCGCCGATGAATGGCTGGCGCATTATCAGTACTGGGTCGGTTCAAAAGTTGTCTCCGGTCCGATGAAAGATGCGGTGATCAGCGAATTGGTTATCCACGCCGCTGAAGAAATGGCGCATGCCGAATTGTTGACCACCCGGATTATTCAGCTCGGCGGCACGCCGGTTCTGACACCGGCTGACTGGTTCAAGCTGGCAAACTGCGCTTATGAAGCGCCGACCGATCCGTTTGTGCAGAAGATTCTTGAGCAGAATATCGCGGGCGAACAGTGCGCCATCAGCGTGTATGAAAAGCTGATGAATGTGACCAAGGAAGCCGATCCGGTCACCTACAATATCGCGCTTCAGATTATCACGCAGGAGGTTGAGCATGAAGAAGACCTTCAGAGCCTGCTGGAAGATTTGAAGCTGATGTTTAAGCATTACGGTAATAAATGATCCACCCGGCACGCATTCATAACCTGAATGACAAACCCGCCCGTGCCGGCGGGTTTGTTTTGTATTGGATGCAGCAGAGCCAGCGGGCCGAATGGAACCACGCGCTCGAATATGCCGTGGAGCGCGCCAACGGTCTCGGTCTGCCTGTCGCCGTCGTTTTCGGCCTGATGGAGAACTACCCCGAGGCGACTGAACGGCATTACGCCTTTATGCTGGAAGGTTTGGCCGAAACGTTCCGAACCTTGGAAAAACGCGGCATCGGCACTATGCTTGAGTACGGCCATCCGGCGGATGTCGCGCTGAAAGCGGGCAGGGGGGCCGCGCTGATCGTTTGCGATATGGGGTATTTGCGCCATCAGGCTGAATGGCGTGTGCGCGTTGCCGAAGAGGCCGGCTGCGAGGTGGTTGAGGTGGAGAGCAATGCGGTGATTCCCGTCGAAACCGCCTCCGACCACGCCGAATATATGGCCCGCACCATCCGCCCGAAACTGCTGAAGCGGCTGGATGAGTTTCTTCAGCCCGTACAAAAGATGAAGCTCGCCAAACGGTGGAAACGCGGTGAGGGCACCGCGTCTGCATTGAAAGATCCGGACGGGAATGCAGACGCGGTGTCTTCTCCGCGTTTTAAAGGCGGAACGGCGGAGGCGAAAAAAAGGTTGCGCCGGTTTATTTCTGAAAGTCTCTCGGTATATGAAAAACACAGCAATCAGCCGCAGACCGATGATGTGTCCATGCTTAGTCCCTATCTGCACTTCGGGCAGATTTCGCCGATTTACATTGCGTTGGAGGTTCAAAAAGCGGATCCCGGCAGTCGCTTCCTCGAACAGTTGATCGTCCGGCGTGAACTGGCAATTAACTTTGTCTGGTTCACGCCGGACTACGACCGTTTTGCCTGTCTGCCCGACTGGGCAAAACAAACGCTCAAGAAACATGCCGAGGATAAGAGGGACTATTTATATATGCGAGAGGAACTTGAACAATCGCAGACACATGATCCTTATTGGAATGCGGCGATGACCGAACTGCGGGAGACCGGTTTCATGCACAATTATATGCGTATGTACTGGGGGAAAAAGGTGCTGGAGTGGAGCCGGTCGCCGGAAGAAGCGTTTGAAACGCTGCTCGCAATAAACAATAAATATTTTCTGGATGGCCGCGATCCGAACTCGTATGCCGGGGTGGCCTGGGTTTTCGGAAAACACGACACCGCCTGGGCGGAGCGTCCAATTTTCGGAAAAACCCGCTACATGAACGCCGCCGGTCTCAGACGGAAGTGCGATATCGAGGGGTATGCGGAGAAAGCCGGCGTACTGCGGCAGGGAGGCGGAGCCGGTCTGTACAGGCGGGCAGCCAAAGTCTGACCGGGACAGGCGGATCTTCGGAGCTTTGTCCGCATGTTCCCTGCCTGGCTGTCTTGGTTTGTCAATTCATCTTTGCAAAAAAAGAGGCTTTCTACTTTTCGCGGAGTCTGTCATTATACAGGACATGGATAGTATAAACCCCACACTGAAGCGGAAGATTCTGATTGTCGATGACCATGTGCTTGTCCGGCAGGGCCTGCGGGATTTTATAGAGCATGAGCCTGGTTGGGTTGTTTGCGGCGAGGCCGCCCATTGCGCTGACGCATTGAAATGCTGTGCGGAGACGGCACCTGATCTGGCGCTGATTGATCTGTCGCTGGGCGGCGAATCGGGACTTGATCTTGTGAAGGATATCGCCGTGCGGTTTCCTGAAATAAAAATGCTGGTGCTTTCCATGCAGGACGAAATCCTTTATTCGGAGCGTGTTCTGCGCGCCGGTGCTTCCGGCTATGTCGGAAAAGATACAACTTCGGCCGTGTTGATTGAGGCGATGCGGTGTGTTTTGGACGGCGGGATTTTCGCTACCGAGGCCGTTAAGCAAAAGATCATGAAGATTGTTAAAGAACCCCGGTCGAACCGGAGCCCGATCTCCCGGCTGAGTGACCGCGAACTGGCGGTTTTTGAGCATATCGGGAAAGGGATCGGAACGGTCGAGATTGCTGAGATCATGCATCTAAGTGTTAAAACGGTCGAAACGTATCGCGCACGCATCAAAACCAAGCTGGGATTGAATAATGCGCCTGAATTAATGCAGCGGGCTGTTCAATGGGTCATCAACCCGAGCGATTGAGTTTTTCCGCCCGGTGCGGTCCTTGGCATTTTCCGGTTTTTTAAAAACCGTTTTCGGTGCGTTGTTGCCGCTCTGCCGGCGGAAAGCGGTTGACCTCGCTGTTTAAACCCCGCACAATCCCCGCCCGATGAAACAGGAAAACAGTTGTGTATTGGAACACCGTCTCTATCAGGGCGACTACCGTTTGCTCAAACTTTCCGCACCCTTGATCGGGCCGCTGGTGCAGCCGGGACAGTTTGTGCACGTGAAGATCCCCCGTCTTGAACAGGCGGTCCTCCGCCGACCGTTCAGCGTGTTCAAGGCCGATGCGTCCGGCCTGTCTATTTTGTATAAAACCGTCGGAAAAGGAACGGCTGCTCTGACAACCGTTGCCGACGGAGAGCCGGTGAATCTGATCGGCCCGCTCGGCACCGGGTTTCCAACGGCTGGAAACGGTAAAACACCCGTTCTCGTTGCCGGCGGCTACGGCAATGCCGCGCTTTATTTGCAGGCCGCCCGGCTTCCGGTCAAAGGCGTTGCTTTTTTCGGCGGGCGTACGTCCGGCGATGTGTTGTGCGTTGACGAGTTTGAGGCGCTCGGCTGGGAGGTGCGGATTGCGACCGACGACGGTTCGCTGGGGCGGAAGGGGTTTGTTACCGCCGCGCTGGATGAGTGGCTGGCGGAACAGGAGTCAGGAGTCAGGAGTCAGGGGGCAGGGGGCGGAGAGCAGAACGAAACGTTCCAATCTTTGGAACTGTTTGCCTGCGGTCCGAACGCCATGCTCAGGGCGGTGGGCGACCGTGCGCTGGCAAAGGGCCTTACGGCATGGCTTTCGATGGACCGGAATATGGCCTGCGGAGTCGGTGCCTGCCTGACCTGCGTGATCAAACGGAAAACCGCCGGCGGCTGGGAATGGGCCCGCTGCTGCAAAGACGGCCCGGTTTTCAATGCGGAAGAGATCCTTTGGGAAGATTAACCGCGAATATCCGGCGCGGCATAGCCGGAACCCGAAATTATAACCGCGAAAGAACGCAAGGAGCGCAAAGACAGCCTGGAAACGATCCGCAGATTTGCGCAGATGGAGGCAGATTAAGAAAATGAAGGATAGACGTACGGAGAGGAATCAATATGGCAGACCTGATTTATGAAGACTTGATTTGTAAAATTCACATTCTGTTTTTGCGTTCTCTGTGTTCTTTTGCGGTTCCTTCCTCTCAGATTTCATGGTGAAAAGATGAACAAACCTGATTTAAAAGTGAGAATCGGTTCGCTGGAGATGAAGAATCCGGTGACGGTCGCCTCCGGCACCTTCGGTTACGGGCCGGAATATGCCGGGCTGGTTGATCTTGACCGGCTCGGTGCGATCACGGTGAAGGGCATCTGCACGGAACCGCATGTCGGCAATGCAACGCCGCGCACCTTTGAAACCGCCGGCGGCATGCTGAATGCCATCGGACTGCCCGGCCCCGGCGCACAGGGATTTATTAAAAAATATCTGCCGTTTTATGAAAAGTACAGCGTGCCGCTGATTGTCAATATCTGGGGGAAAACGGTTGAAGACTACAGCCGGGTGGCGGAGATCTTTAACGATCAGGCGCGAATCGGCGCACTGGAGGTGAATGTGTCCTGCCCGAATGTGAAGGAGGGCGGTGCGCTGTACGGAACGGATGTGAATCTTTTCCGCACGGTGGTGGATGCGGTGCGCGTCCGGACGCAGAAACCGCTTATCGTCAAGCTGGCCCCGAATGTGGCGGACATCAAGGTGTTTGCGCGCGCCGCACAGGAGTGCGGAGCGGAAGCGGTTTCGATTATGAATTCGTACCCGGCGATGGCCATTGATATCGAGACGCGCAGACCGCAACTGGCCAATCGGACCGGCGGGCTTTCAGGTCCGGCGATTAAACCGATTGCCGTGAAGCTGGTGTGGGAGGCCGCCCGGGCGATTACGATTCCAATCATTGGAATGGGCGGGATTTATACGCCCGAAGATGCGCTTGAATTTATTATTGCCGGGGCGTCCGCTGTCGCCGTTGGAACGGCCAGTTTTACGGATCCGTCCAGCGCGGTGCGGGTGATCGAGGGGGTGGAAGCCTGGATGGCGGCGAAGGGGATTGGTTCGATTGCGGAGTTGAGAGGAACGGTGCAGGCATGAGGCGGCGCTGGATAGTCGGGGTGCTGACGGCACTGATCGTTCTTTCCGTGGCCGGCTGGGTTTGTTATGTGCCGGCTTTTGCGCTGAATCCGCTTCGTCCGGTTCCGCAGCACGCGCAGATTGTTTATCAGAGTTCTACGCCGGGCTGGTTTCTTTCGTTTTTTCCGATGTTTGAAAAAGGCGGCGGCAATTATTCCGGACTTTGGAATAAAAATCTCCGTATGCTGCGGGAAAAACCGCTGGTGGCGGCCACGGTATCGCCCGGCGGACGAACCGGGCACGACACCTGGGTTGCGGTCAGCGCAATCGGTCCGCGTGCAATTTGGTTCCGCTGGCAGATGGTTTTTTTCCCGCCGGAAAATATTCAGCCGCTTCATTCCTACGGCTCGTGGCCGGTTTGGCAGTACAATGATCCGTCGTTTCCCGTCTGGATGCGCGTCCGCTTTTCGATCACAGAAGGATTGTTAATTTGTTCTATTTCTGATGACAGTCATGATATTAACTGTCTGCTGGATACATTGGACGGGCGGCGCCCGTCGGCAGAACGAAAGGAAGAATGATGAAAAAAACGGGAATGGGTTGGCTGGGAATCGCTGTTTTATTGATGGCGGGTTGCGTGACGGATGAAGTGACGCCGGTCAGATGGAAAGAGAAGTCGGCCTATGCCGAAAAAGTGAAAGATCCGCGCCAGTACGGATACAGCATTTACCAGACGCCGCGGGGTATTGAATATCGCGGAGGAATGAGTCTGCGGGCTAATCAGGCCAAGACGCTTCCGATGGACGTGGAAGAACCGTTCCGCCCGGTGGTAATGATGTCCGGTAAATTCGGGGAAAAAGAGCCCGTTTTGCTGGATTTCACGATTAATGCCAGCTGGATGGAGTTTGGTTTGGCGAAAGATCTTCACGCCGTTCCGGCGGATGAACGTGCGGCGCAATGGGTGAATTTTTCCAGCAAAAATTTTCCGGATTGCCTTTCTCTAATTCCCAGAGTCCGGCTTGGGGGGATTGTGATCGGAAATCCGCTGTTTTATGTGCGGATGGCGAACGGACCGATGGGCTCGATGGCGCGCGGCATTGAAAAACCGCAGATCCGGGCTGTTGTCGGCTGGGATATTCTCAAAAAGTTTGAACAGATTTTTCTGAATTATGAAGAGGGCGTGATGGCTCTTTCAACGACAAAGATGTCCTATAACCCGGATCCGGCGGGGGTGATTGCAAAACTTTCTCTGGTTGAGCACTCCGGGGCGTGCGTTGTTCGCGGGACGGTGGACGGCAAATCGACGCTGGTTCTGATTGATCCGGCGGGTGATTTTGATGTGGCGACCGACAGCGGGCAGCCGTTTAAGGCACTTCAATTGGATGAGGGGTTTGTTTTTTCTGAGCCGGCGGTATCCAAGTCGAGCGGAGGCACACGGATCGGCGCGAAACTGTTGAAGAACTACCGGGTTACGGTTTGTCCTCAGGAAGGGCTTGTTTATTTTGAAAAGCCGGGGGTGGAGGAGGAGTAACTCAGAGATTCCGTTTAGTCTGGCGAGCTGAGGAGCAGTTCCCGGATGGCGCAAAGTATTTCGGATAAAACAACCGGTTTTTCGAATACACGGAAGGCACCCAGTTTTTTGGCGTGAGTCAAAAAATTGATCGGGAGATCCCTCATGCCGCCGGAAATGGCGATAATCGGAAGGTTTTTGTCGAGTTTATGAATCGCCTGTATCACTTCAATGCCGTCCATTTCGGGCATCATAATATCGGTGATGATTAAATCCGGTTTCTGCTCATAAATTTGGAAGAGTCCCTCCCTTCCGTTGTCTGCCAGCGAAACAGAATAGCCTTCGCCTTCCAGCAGCTCTTTAAAAAGCGCCTGTACCGGACTGTCATCTTCAATTACCAAAATGCGGGCCATAATTTATTCCTTTTGTTTTCAGGGGAGTGTTTCGGGGTTTTTATGTTCATGATCGGCCGGGCTGTTGAGTTCACAGACCGGCAGGTAGATTCTAAAGGCGGTTCCTTTTCCTGTTTCGCTTTCCACCTGAATCCAGCCCTTGCTCTGCTGAACAATTCCGTACACCACGGAGAGACCGAGTCCTGTTCCTTCGCCGACCATTTTGGTTGTAAAAAACGGTTCAAAGAGATGGTTTAGGACTTCCTGACTCATGCCCTTTCCGATGTCAATGACGGACAGGCAGATAAACTGTCCCGGCCGTGCATTCGGTGTCGCGGGGAGATTTTCCGGGGTGAACGTTGAATTTTCCGTTGAAAAAATCAACTGTCCTTTTCCAGACATGGCATCGCGTGCATTTGCGGAGAGATTCATGATGATCTGCATGATTTGCCCGGGGTCGATGCGCACGGGCTGCAGTTCCGGAGCCAGATTGAAAACGCACCGGATTTTTTCGCCCGCCAGCATTTTGATTAACGATTGGGAGTCGGACAGGGTGTCGTTGAGGTTCACTGTTTGTGTTTTTCCCGTTTGTTTCCGGCTGAATGTCAGCAACTGGCGCGTTAAATCGGCGGCGCGGAGCGCCGCTTTTTGTATCTCGGTGACGTTTCGATGATTAAGGTTTTCTTTTTCTATCCGCATCAGGAGGATTTCGCTGAAACCGAGAATAGCTTGAAGGATGTTGTTGAAATCATGGGCGATGCCCCCGGCCAGTTGACCGATTGCCTGCATTTTCTGGCTTTGCCGGAGATGGTCTTCTTTTACCAGTTCCTGAGTAATGTCCCGTTTCGTGGCGACATAGCCGATGATGGCGCCGAACGTATTTCGCACGGGCGAAACGGTTCCTTCTTCCGTGTAGAGTTCGCCGTTTTTCCGGCGGTTGACGAACCGTCCGCTCCAGACATTTCCGGTGGCGATGGTTTTCCAGAAATTGGAAAAGAACGCTTTGTTATGACAGCCGCTGTTGAGAAGATTCGGATCGCGGCCAAGGACTTCTTCACGGGAATAGCCGGTGATGGTGGTGAAGGCCGGATTGACATACTGGATGGTTCCATCCAGCGCGGTGATCATCACGGTTTCGGGCGACTGTTCAATGGCGGTGGAGAGGCGTTGAAGTTCTATCTGGGCCTGTTTCCGCTCCCGGATATCCACGAGGGTTTCCAGATAGACTTCACGGTCATTGATGGTCATGGGTTTTACGCTCTTTTCCACATCAATCGAGGTTTGGTCCTTATGAACGAGCACCCGTTCGGCACGTTCTATTTTCAGGCCCAGATCACTGATCGGGCAGTTGCCTTCCTCGGCTAAACACACCAGATGGTGACAGCTCTTTCCAATCAGCTCTTCTTCCCGGTATCCGCTCAGCCGAATGAGCGCCGGATTTACGCTCAGGATCCGGTGGGATTTTGCGTCAATCAGCATGATGCCGATATCCATAACTTCCCAGATGGCGGCCAGATATTCCTGACTTTCCCGCAGCGCACTTGCTGTTTTTTTCTGCTCCGTGATGTCTTCGTAGGTTCCGAGTATTCCGATGCAGTTGTTTTTAGAATCTTTCAAGGGGAGTTTGTTTGTTCTCAGCCAGTGGATGCTTTGATCCGGGTGGGTCTGCGGTTCTTCAAAACCGAGTTTCGGTATGCCGGACAGAATCACCTGATGATCGTCGGCTCGGAAGGTTTCAGCCTGTTCCCGTGTCCAGTTCAGATCAAAGTCGGTTTTTCCGACCAGTTTTTCGGGGCTCTCCATGCCGGCATCCTGTGCAAACGCCAGATTGCATCCGAGGTAAACCGAGTTTTTATCTTTCCAAAACACCCGAATCGGGATGGTGTCGATAACGAGCCGCAGAAACCGCCTGGATTCAGTCAGCTCTTCCATGGCTTTTTTGAGATCGGTAATATTCAGGGAGATGCCGAAAGTCCCGGCCAGCTTTCCATTGTCATCATACCATGGGGCTTTGGTGGCAATGGACCATTTTCCGTTGGCATATTCTTCTGCCTGGAGAACCTGTTCTGTTTTCAGCACCTTCAGTTCATGTTCGCGGAATTGTTTTGCGGCAGCTTCAGGCAGAAAATCGAAATCGGTTTTCCCGAGGCGTTCCTCTTCACGCCGTCCGTGCAGCGCGGCGGAATTTATTTTAATAAATCGCCCCTCCAGATCTTTGAAGGAGATCGAGGCCGGGATCGTATCCATAAAATAGCGAAACAGGTTTTGTTCAAAGGCAATCTTTTTTTCCGCCAGTTTCCGTTCGGTGATATCGGAAAAGATGACTGCAAAGCGTCCGGGTTCCGGGCGGAAGGCACGCACCAAGAAAAATTTTTTCAGTTCCGCCACATAGTTTTCCAACACGGTCGGCTCTCCGGTCGCGGCAACGCGGCCGAACTCTTTGATCCAGTAGTCCTCGATGTTCGGCAGCAGTTCTTTGACTGTATGGCCAACCGCCCCCCGGAGCCCTGTCAGTTCTTCGAAAGCCGGGTTGACCTGAAGATAGCGGTAATCGGTTGGATTTCCCTGCGGGTCATAAATCATTTCGTGTGCCGCAAAACCGGTGGACATGTTTTCAAAGAGTAAACGGTAACGGGTTTCGCTCTCTTGAAGTGCATTCCGGGCGGCCCGTTCTTTGGTTTGATCGCGGAAAACCAGAACGACACCGGTGATTTCTCCGTTTTCGGTACAGATCGGAGCGCCGCTGTCGGAAATCGGTATTTCCCGTCCGTCTTTGGCAAGAAGCGAGGTGTGGTTGGCCAACGCGATAATCCGGCCTTCCTTCAGAACCCGTTCAGCGGGGTTTTCGACCGGCTGCCGGGTTTGTTCGTTGAGGGTACGGAAGACGGTTTCCAACGGCTGCCCGATAGCCTCCTGCTCGCTCCAGCCGGTCAGAGATTCCGCCACCGGATTCATGGCGGCGATGCGGCCTTCCGTATTGGTGGAAATTACCGCATCGCCAATCGAGTTGAGGGTGGTACGGAGATTTTCTTCGCTCGTCCGCAACGCCTCTTCCACCTGTTTGAGTTCGCTGATATCGCGGTGGGTGCCCACAAAGCGTTTTGGAACCCCGTTTTCATCCCGTTCGACGATTTTACCTTTGCCCTGAATCCATTGCCAATCGTCTGATTTTGTCCGGAACCTGAATTTGACATCAAAACGGTCCGTTTTTCCTTTCAGGTGGTTTTCAGCTTCGTTCATTACATAATCGATATCCTCGGGGTGAACGCGTTTTTGAAATTCTTCAAGCGTGCAGGGGAATTCATCCGGTTCATATCCGGACAGTTGATAGTAGCGGGGATCAAAATAAACCTGATTTGTTTTTAAATCCCAGTCCCATGTGCCGTCGTTGGCGGCCAGCATAATTTTTGAAAGTCTGTCTTCACTTTCCTTCAGTGCTTTTTCGGCCTGTTTCCGGTCGGTGATGTCGTGGGCGAAGACGCAGGCATATTCCTGATCGTCAAAACAGATATAGCTGGCATGGATCAGTACGGGAAAA
>JALOTS010000028.1 GCA_025457785.1 Pontiellaceae bacterium
TTCATCGGCCGCCTTTTTTCGGAATGCACTGATTCCTCGTGTGCTGGATATTCTTGAGTCCATTCAGCCGGAAAGCGGCGGTTTTATTGAAGCCATTCCGCTGACCGGATTTGTGGGAATGAGTCTGACGGCGGCGGGATATAAAGACCATCCGGTCGCGCAGTCCTGTTTCCGGTTTCTGGAAAACGGACAGCGGGCCGACGGGAGCTGGCCGATTGATGTGAATCTGGCAACGTGGGTGACCTCGCTGGCTGTGCGGGCTCTAGGTGATGCACTTTCTGCAGAACAGCAGAATTGTATCCGGTCATATTTGCTGAAAACCCAGTGGAAAGAGGTGCATCCGTTTACTCACGCTGCGCCGGGCGGCTGGGGCTGGACTTATGAACAGGGCGGCGCTCCCGATGCCGACGATACGGCGGCGGCACTGATTGCTTTGAGTAAGCTTGGGCAGACAGGAATGTCTGCCCCACAGGCTCAACGGGGGATTTTCTGGCTGTTGAATTTACAAAACCGTGACGGCGGAATGCCGACGTTTTGCAAAGGGTGGGGGAGGTTGCCGTTTGATCGCAGTTGTGCGGATCTGACGGCGCACGCGATTCGCGCCTTTATCGCGTGGCGCGGCGCGGTGGATTCTGGACTTTGGAAAAAAATGGAGCGGTCAATTTGCCGCGCGCTCCGGTATTTGGAAAAGCAGCAGCGCGCCGACGGGTCGTGGGTTCCGCTGTGGTTCGGCAGTCAGCAAAACCCCGATCACGAAAATCCGGTTTATGGAACCGTCCGCGTGCTGGAGGCGTTGCAAAAGCTTGACGATAAAGAATTTCCAGGCATTGGAAACATGATGCGGCGCGGTTCCCAATGGTTGGAAAGCGTACAGAATCCGGATGGAAGCTGGGGGCATTCGCTGGAGGAAACAGCGCTGGCTGCCGGGTTGACGGGCCGGGGCGGGGAGACGCTTCTTGAAATGACAGCGGGTGGAACGCAGTTTTCTGCTGGTCCAATCGGCCTTTATTTTGCCAGTCTGTGGTATGCTGAACGGCTGTACCCGTTGATCTTTACGACGGAGGCGCTGAACCGGTTTGTTGCGGGCGGTGATTTTATAAACGGAAGGTCTAAGAAATGAAAAAGTTTATCGTGTGTGTGTTGGCGGGCGCGGGTTTTCTATTGTCGGCGTTCGCTGCCGATTGGCCTCAGTTCTGCGGGCCGAATCGCAATAATGTTTCGGATGAAACCGGATTGGCCGATCAGTGGCCGGAGAGCGGGCCGAAGGTTCTATGGGAAGTGCCCGTTTTTAACGGCTATTCCGGTCCGGCCATTAAGGACGGCAAGGTCTATCTGATTGACCGTGATGGTGAAAACAGCCTGTTGCGGTGTCTGAATCTGGAGGACGGAAAAGAACTGTGGGTCTGTTCGTTTGCCGACCCCGGTCAGATGAAGGGAAAAAAATTTGAAGGCACGCGCGGCACACCGACCGTGACAGAGGATGCCGTCTATCTGGTTACAGGATACGGCATGTTCGCCTGCATCGATTTGACGACGCACGGGGTGAAGTGGATAAAAAATCTGCTGACTGACTATGACAACCTGCTTGATGAGTTCGGAATTGCCCAGTCTCCTTTTATTCATGGAAATCTGGTTTTGGTTTCACCTAATGCGGCGAAGGCCGGCGTTGCCGCTTATGATAAAGTGTCGGGCGAACGGGTTTGGGTCTCTTCCGGGATGGGTATCCATTCGTTTGTTTCTCCGCAGGTTGTAACGCTGTGCGGACGAGAGATGGTTGTTGCGGCGGGCTCCGCCCGGAAGCCGTCACGCAAACGGAGCGAAACGGAAGAGACACCTCCGGTGGAGGGACACGTTGTCGGGCTTTCGATTGAGGATGGATCGGTGCTGTGGGAAACCACCGGCTGGCAGTGTAAAAATGCGATTCCTTTTCCGGTGCCGGTGGAGGGGGATCGGTTGTTTCTGACCGGCGGCTATGATGTCGAATCGGTTATGATTCAGATTGAGAAGACCGACACCGGTTATGCGGCAAAAGAGCTGTTTCGAACCGATGTCGTGGGCGCACAGATTCATCAGCCGATTCAGGTTGGAAACCACCTTTTCATCGAAAGCAATTCCAACAGCCGTAAAGACGGGCTTGCCTGTTTAAGTCTCGACGGCAAACTGGAGTGGCGCACCAAGGATATAGACGGCGCACCGAACTTTGACCGCGGCTCATTTATTCTGGCCGACGGGAAGCTGATTCTTCTCGATGGAGAAAGCGGCATTCTTTATCTGGTGAAAGCGGATGTTTCCGGTTACAGGCAGCTCGCTTCGGCAAAAATGGTTAAAGAAAAAGATATGGCGTGGGCTCCGCTCGCGCTGTCCGGCGGCAAGCTGCTGGTGCGCGACTGGAACACGATGAAGTGTGTTGAGTTAAAATAAGCGCGCGATGAAACCCGGAACCGTCAGGTTGATCGTTGCGGTGTCTGTCTTCGCGTTGTGCGGAGGGGTGGCGGTTTCTCTGCTTTTTCACTGGGTTGCAGCCGACCCGGCTTACGGGCTGACCCGCAGTCTGCCCGGCGCGGATGACGGGCCGTCCACTTCTGAACGCGCGGAAACCGGCGAAGTGCCGGTGAATCTGACCGGCACGCTGGAGACGTTCGATGGAACGCCGTCGGATTTGCCCGGCAGTTGGCCGCGTTTTCGCGGCGCCGATTTCGACAACATTTGCAAAGCCGATGTGAAGCTGGCGAATCGCTGGCCGGAAACCGGTCCTGAAATTCTCTGGTCGGTCGCGCTGGGCGAAGGACATGCCGCTCCCGCCGTGCTGAACGGTTGCGCGTATCTGTTCGACTACGACGAAGCGACGCGCTCGGATGCACTCCGCTGTTTTTCGTTGGCCGATGGCAGGGAAATCTGGCGGCGCTCCTACCCGCTTTCCGCCAAGCGCAATCACGGTCTGTCGCGCACTATTCCGGCAGTGACGGAAGATTGTATCGTCACCATCGGGCCGCGCTGTCATGTGTCCTGCGTTGAAACAAAGACCGGTGCGTTCCGCTGGGGGATCGATTTGCAAAAAGAGTATGCTACCAGTGAGCCGCTGTGGTTTACCGGACAGTGCCCGCTGATCGATAACGGCCTTGCGATTCTAGCGCCGGGCGGCCCCGAGGCTCTGATGATGGCCGTTGACTGCAAAACCGGTGCGGCGGTGTGGAAAACCCCCAATCCCGCCGGGTGGAAGATGTCGCACTCGTCCATTATGCCGCTGACGCTGCACGGCGAAAAAATGTATGTCTATGCTGCGGTCGGCGGCATGGCCGGCATTTCAACAAACGGAGTCCTGTTGTGGAAAATTCCATGGAAGGCATCGGTCATTGCACCGTCGCCGGTTCCAATCTCCGGAAACCGGATTTTCATTACCGCCGGATACGGCGCGGGCAGTCTGATGGTGCAGATCGACAAAACTTCTGACGGCTATGCCGCCCGCGAGCTTGCGCAAAACGGGCCGCAGGACTGGCTCGCCTGTGAGCAGCAGACACCGATTCTGTTCGACGGCCTGCTTTACGGGATTATGCCCAAAGACGGCGGCGCATTGAAACAGCAGTTTGTCTGTTACAATCCGGACGGGAAGGAGCCGGTCTGGTCGAGCGGCAAGACAGCCCGTTTCGGACTCGGCCCGTTTTTTCTGGCTGACGGGAAGTTTTTTATTCTGGATGATGACGGGACATTGACTATGATTTCAGCCAGTCGTTCCGGCTATGCGCCGCTCGCGCAGCATAAGGTGCTGGATGGATACGACGCATGGGGTCCGATTGCCCTCGCCGGAACCCGTATGCTGCTGCGCGATTCGACACAAATGGTTTGTATTGAAGTTGGAGAGAAAAAATGAGCAAAGTGAAAACCGTTTTGAGTTGGTTTTTTGTAATTTTACTGGTGATGACATCCGCCTGGGTTTTTCTGAATCGGAACCGTCGCGCCGAGCCGGGTAAAAATTATATCTATTCCACTGAGGAGTTTCAGCAGGTTGATCCCGCCCTGATCCATTACGTTGAAGTCGAGCCTCTCGTTCCTTCTTTTGGAAATCCTTCCTCGCTGGCGATCGCGCCGGTCGGACAAATTTATGTCGGCGGGCCAAACTGTGTTGAAGTTTTTCCGGACGGCGAAAAAATACAAGTTCCCGCCACGCCCACCTGTCTTGCGGTGGATGACGACGGGATTTTATTCGCCGGATTTCAGGACTACATTCTTGTCTTCTCGAAAGAACGGAAGTCCATGCTTTGTTTGTCGCCCAGCAAGAAGGCTTATCTGACCTCCATCGCGGTGGATGAGAAATGGATTTATGCGGCGGATGCAGGTAACCGGCGGGTCTGGCGTTATAACAAGGAGGGTGGCAATCCGATCGAAATCGGCGCGAAAGATGAGGTGAAAGGAGTTCGCGGGTTTTACGTTCCCAGCCCGTTCTTCGATCTGGATATTGCTGTCGATGGATCCGTCTGGGTCGTTAATCCGGGGTATCATGCCCTTGAAAATTACAGTTCGGAAGGGCGGCTGATTTCGAGCTGGGAAAAGGCCGGATTTAATATCGATGGTTTCAGCGGATGCTGTAATCCGGCCCATTTTGCATTGATGCCCGACGGCTCGTTTGTTACGGCGGAGAAAGGTCTTCCCCGTGTGAAGATTCATAATCCGGACGGTTCGTTACGCTGTGTTGTCGCCGGCCCCGATCAGTTTGATGCCGATGTTACAGGGCTTGATGTCGCGGCGGATTTGCAGGGAAAAATCTATGTGCTGGATCCCGGGCGCGGTAAAATCAGAATTTTCGAGAAGAAAAAAAAATGAACCGCCGTTCTTTTTTAAAAAGCTGTCTGCGCGGCGGCCTGCTTGTCAGCCTGATCGGCCTCGGCGCGGTGCTGTCTTCACGTGCGGAAAAGCCGGAGTGCGACAAGCTGTGCGGACATTGTCAGAAGTTTAAAAACGGGAAATGTCTGCTGGGGATTCAATGAAGCCGCTGCAAAAACAGAGCCGCCGCGATTTCCTGCGCATAGCCGCCGCCGCTCTGTTCGGCGGGGCGGCATGGTGGATTGCCCGCCGCCGTTCCCCGCGCATGGTATGGCAGATCGATCCGGAAAAATGCACCCAGTGCGGACGCTGTGCAACGCATTGCGTGCTGCCGGTCTCTGCCGTGAAATGTTTCCACTCCTATTCCATGTGCGGCTATTGCGACCTTTGCGGCGGCTACCTGCGCCCCGATGCTCATGGCCGCAATACCGGCGCGGAAAACCAGCTCTGCCCGACCGCCGCCATCCGGCGCAAATTTATTGAAGATCCCTATTATCAATACACCATCGACGAGAAACTCTGCATCGGCTGCGGAAAATGTGTGAAGGGCTGCGGCTTGTTCGGCAACGGATCGCTCTATCTTCAGGTCAAGCACGACCTCTGTGTCAACTGCAGCGAATGCGCCATCGCCCGCGCCTGCCCGTCCGATGCCTTTAAACTCGTTCCCGCCTCTGATCCCTATCTGCTCAAATCCAATCAGGAGGAGAGAATTTCATGATTTCCGATTTCCGATTTCCGATTTCCGATTGGATGGGAACAAGGTTTTTGTGCTTCTTTGCGGCTATTCTTTTTATTGCAACTCCGGCTCAGGCCGAGTTCCGGTTTCCGATGCCGGAGTTTGAGACGGGCTATCAGCATCCGCCGGTTTACACGCCGGGCCCGTCGAACGCGATGGTAGGATGGGATATCGTTGTACTGTTTGCCGCGCTGACGCTGGCGGCAATCTTTGTTCTGAAACGGCGCAAGCGCCGCGAAATATTTCTGCTCACTCTGTTTTCGCTGATCTATTTCGGTTTCTGGCGCAACGGCTGCGTCTGCGCGGTCGGCTCGCTTCAGAACATCGCGGCGGGCCTTTGCGATTCATCGTACGGTGTGCCGCTGACCGTCGTGATTTTTTTTACCGCGCCGCTGATTTTTGCGCTGCTGTTCGGGCGCGTTTTCTGCGCGGCGGTCTGTCCGCTGGGCGCTGTTCAGGAAGCGGTTGCGGTCCGGCCCGTCAAGGTACCGCCGGCGGTTGAAAAAGGTCTCTCCATCGTTCCGGTCATCTATCTCGGACTCGCCCTGCTGTCGGTCGCAACGGGCTCGGGATTCATCATTTGTCAGTACGACCCGTTTGTCGGCTTCTTCCGCATGGGCGCGAGTTTCAGTCTGCTGGTCTTTGGTTTTTTCATGCTGCTGACCGGTATTTTTGTGGCGCGGCCCTATTGCCGCTTCCTCTGTCCGTACGGCGTACTGCTCAACGGGTGCTCTAAACTGTCGCGGTATCACGCAACCATCACGCCGTCGGACTGTATTCAGTGCGGACTTTGCTCCGATGCCTGCCCGTACAACGCGATTAACGGACCGACACCGGCGGCGGCCCCCGAGTCCCGAAAAAAAGGAGCCTACCGGCTGGGGCTGTTGATTTTGCTGACTCCGCTGATGATTGCGCTGGGCGGCGGGATCGGCGGACTGCTGAAGGAGCCTCTCTCGCGTATGAACCCGACGGTTCGGCTGGCCGAGCGCATCGCCGGCGAGGAACTGGGCCGCTACACCACCACCACGATCGAGACCGACGCCTTTCGCGCATCCGACACGCCCAACGAAACACTGTATGCCGAAGCCGTGGCTATCAAAGAAAAATTCCGGACCGGCGGGATGGGACTCGGTGCCTTTATCGGTCTGATGATCGCGTGCAGGCTGATTGCCGTTTCCATCCTTCGGAAACGCACCGGTTACGAACCCGACCGGGGCACCTGCCTCAGTTGCGGCCGCTGCTTTAAATATTGCCCGGTGAAGTCCCGGTGCGCAGAGTCTCAACCAAGCGGAGAACATGATCAAAACGATTAAGGACTCCGAGCATAGCGACGGATAATTTTCGAAGAAAATAACGAAGTGGTTTAAATAATTTTTATTCATGCAACAGGATTTCCCTCTCATTATTTTGACCCAAATTATTTTGATTTTATCTCTTCGTGTCCTTGCGTCATTGCGGTCAAAAATCCTGTTGCACAGCACGGCGGAAAAGACCGGTAGGAAGAGGGTTGACCGCAAGACGCGAAGACACGAAGGATAAGGACGGGATATCCTGAAAAATGGATTTGCCGGACCCACGACGCGATAGCGGCTGAGTTCCGGCAGTACTGGAAGAGTAAAGCCGGAACTTAGGGCGTACCCGCCCGTAGATCCGGCTTATGAGGCGGCGGTTCAGGAAATTTTCTGCCCGCGTCAGACTCGCCGAAGGCGAAAACCGATCACGCAGCGAGGCACAGCCGAAACCAAAAAAAATTCCACGCAGAGGCGCAAAGATCGCAGAGAGATTTGCGATGCGAAGAAATCAAAATCCAGGATCAGGATTTTCTGCGGTTTACGGCCGATTCCATCGCCGGAACCCTCTTTACGGTTAATATTCTGATAAATTACTGCATTCAACCGGGTTTATTCAGGTTGCGTTTATGCTGGTTTCGTTCCCTTGCAATCCGGATAGGCGGAGCAGCCCCAGAATGTGCCTTTGGCGGATTTACGCCGGTGCATGGGTTTTCCGCACAACGGGCACCCGGGCGAAGGCTCGCGTGTTTTTTCACGCTCCTCAATGCGCCGGGCGGTCAGCCGTTCGCTGAACCCGCCGGTTTTTTCGAAGGCTTTGCCTTGTGCCTCGATCTGGCTCTTGAGCATGTTCAGTGCGCGGCCGATGATAATCAGCATGGCGTTGGCTGCCACAACCGCATCGTCGGAATCGAGCCAGCGGGCATATTTTTTGCGCTGTTCCAGCGCGTGCCTGGCCGACTCGTGAACCATGTCGTCTTTGAACGGCGCGTCATCAAGCGAGATCGCGTTGATGGTCTTGGCCTCGAGTGAATGGACGGACCACGGGAACTGGCCGCGATCGAGGATGAAGATTTCGTAGTCGCCGCGCAGTTCGCTCAGGCTCGCACGGGCGACATCTGTGAGCTTCATCTCGGTGTCTTTTGATGTTGCGGAACGTTCTGATCCTTCGATGATATTTTGGCGTCCGCTTCGTGCGGCCTGAGTCATTTGGTCGTACTGCCGCCCTTTGGGGTCGTAGAATTTTGCGCCCGCCTCGTGAGGGTTTTGCGTCAAAAACCGACGGCAGAACCGCAGTGTTTCAAGCTGGACGATGGTCGCCAGCGTAAACGTGTGCAATTTTCGGAATCCTCCGTGTCTGTCGAAAAGCTCAGGCATCAAAAGCTCCTTGCGAATAGAGTGACCTGATTGACCGCGCTGACCCCGTTGTCATCGCGATCACGCGGTACAATCTGGTCAATAAGGGCAATCCTGTCAATACGGTCATTTTACAATTCTCACAAAAGCCATGATCTTTGCGGGCATAAAAGCAGGACCGTACAAATATCCTTTTTTTGCACAAAAATGATCGAACTCCCGCTGACAGGTTCTAATATAACGCATAAATGCAAAGGACACGAACGGGGTATCTTTGAAAAACTGGATTATCCGGATTCACGCCGGAACCGGCTGCGTTCGGGAAGTACTGAAGTAAAGCCGGAACTTAGTGCGTATTCGCCCGTAGATCCGGCTTAAAGAATGGTGTATGGAAGAGAAAACAGAGTTTAAAAAACGCCCGGTTTTGAGTTTGGCGGCGCAGAGTGCGGCGCTGGCAGCGGGACTGTTTTCGCTGATTTTGTGCGTTCTGCTGGTCGCCGATTACGTGCGGATTCAAAACATGGATCCGCTGAACGATCCGCATCTGCTGCAATTGCGCAGGGAATTGGCGGATTCGCCGGGCGATTGGGCGCTTATCGAGCAGATCCGTACGTTCGATTACTACGCCCGCCGCGCCTTTTTCAGCAGTCAGGAACAGCGTCGCACAGGCGGCTGGCTGTTGCTCGGCGGAACCGTGATCTGTTTTATCGCGCTGAAACTTTCTAATCTTTGGAAACCCGAACTTCCAGACATTGGAAAACCGGAGAAGGAGGATTGGTTCAAGTTCAACGCGCTGCTGCGGCAACTGCTGGCCGGCGCGGGAGTTCTGCTGGCGGCGGTCGCGCTGTTTCTGGCTTTCGCAGTGCAGAGCGATTTAACGCAGGTTCTTGGGCAGTCGGATGGGCAGACAGGAGTATCTGCCCCACCTGTGGAGCAGACACTCCTGTCTGCTCATTCTTCCGTACCGCAGGCATCCCTGCCTGCCTTCTCCGCCGCCATGAAAACCAACTGGCCGTCGTTCCGCGGGCCGGGCGGCTTCGGCGTGGCCGGCATAACCAATGCCCCGGTCAGTTGGGATGTTGAAACCGGCAAGGGCGTGCTGTGGAAGGCGGAGGTTCCGGTTCCCGGATTTAACTCGCCGATCGTCTGGAACGGGCGCGTGTTCATATCAGGGGCCGACGACCAAGGGCTGGAAGTTTTTTGTTTCGATTCCGGCACCGGTAAACAGCTCTGGAAAAAGACGATTGAAACCTCGGTCGAATTTCCTGAAGTGTCTGATGACACCGGCTACGCCGCACCGACCATGACGACGGACGGGCAGCGCATTTTCGCCATCTTTGCAACAGGCGATCTGGCCGCATTTGATTTCGACGGCAATCCGGTCTGGCAGAAAAATCTCGGTGTCCCGAAAAATCCGTACGGCATGGGATCGTCGCTCATCACCGACGGCGAGCGGCTGTTTGTGCAATACGATCACGAAGATGCGCAAAAGGTGCTCGCGCTCGACTGCGCGACCGGCAATCCGGTTTGGCAGACGGCGCGCAAGTATATTTCATGGTCAAGTCCGGCGCTGATCGAAACCGCTGCCGGGAAGCAGTTGATTCTGAATGACGAAGCCAACGTGACGGCCTACGATCCAACGTCTGGAAAACAGATTTGGCAGGTCAAATGTCTCGGCGGTGAAGTCGCACCGTCGCCCGCCTTTAACGGGAAGGATATTGTTTTCGTCGCCAACGAATATGTACAGGCCAGCGCACTGAAACTGAACGGTGCCGTGCCGGAGATTCTCTGGCAGTACGATGATTTTCTGCCGGAAATTTCCAGTCCGCTAGCGGCGGAAAACCTGTTTTTTATCGCTACCTCTGCGGGCGATGTGGTTTGTCTGGATGCCGCAACCGGCGAGGTAAAATGGGAGCATGAGTTTAAAGACGGCTTCAGTTCATCACCTGTACTTGTCGGAAACTGCGTCTATGCCGTTGATCTCAGCGGAGTCGTGCATATTTTCGAAGCGGCGGACGAGTACAAGGAAGTCGGAACTGTCGCCATGGGCGAACCGGTTTATGCCACCCCGGCTTTTGTAACCGGCCGTATCTACATCCGTAGCGACGAAACCCTGTTTTGTATTGGAGACTAATTGAGCCACCGAAAAAAGAGGAAAAATCCAGAGTGATTTAACCGCAAAAGAACGCATAGATCGCAAAAAAAGCGTATTTTTTTTCTTTGTGTTCCTTGCGTTCTTTCGCGGTGAATAAAAATAAATAATTTCCGGATCTATACGTAATAATGAGTGAAAAAATAAACATCTCGGAGGTCGACCGGATCGTTGGAGAAACCGGGCGCGACGCGGCGGCGGTCATTCCGATTTTGCAGGCGGTGCAGAAGGAATTTAAATATCTTCCTGAAGATGCGTTGCGGCGGATTTGCGAGATCAGCGAAATTACACCCGCGCAGATCGAAGGAGTCGCTTCATTTTTTTCGCAGTTCCGCCGGACACCGGTCGGAAAACATATGATCAGTGTGTGCGACGGAACCGCCTGCCATGTGAAAGGTGCCGAGGCGGTTTACAGCGCGGTAAAGAGTCAATTGAAAATCCGGGATGACGACACCGATCCCGATGGATTATTTACAGTTCAAAAAGTGGCTTGCCTTGGATGCTGTACGCTGGCTCCGGCGGTGCAGATCGACGGCGTAACCTATGGCCATGTCCGCACTGATACTGTTTCAAACATGATTATCGATTTTCTGGAAAACGAAGCCAGCCGCACACCGCGCCATTTTCAACCTTCGGAAAACGGCGGTACGCAGGGCGAGGTGCGAATCGGGCTGGGCTCCTGCTGTGTGGCAGGCGGCAGTGCGAAAATCCGCGATGCGCTGCAAGATTCGCTGGCGGAATTGCAATGCAACGTAACCATTAAATCCGTCGGATGCGTCGGGATGTGTCACCGCACACCGCTGCTCGAAGTGATTATTCCGGGCGACGAGCCGGTGCTCTATGCCAAGGTAAAGCCCGAAGATATTCCTGAAATCATCGAACGGCATTTTAAAGCCGAACACCCCTTCATCAAAGTCCGTGTCGCTGTCGAAACCTGGTTGAAAAAACTGTATTCCGACGAGGCGCGCAACATTCCGGAGCGTTATGAGATCGACGTGCGCGAAAAACCCGTGGCCGATTTCCTCGGGCGGCAGCAGCACATTGCCACTGAACACGGCGGACTGCTGAATCCGGCGGATATGGACGAGTACAAGCGGCTCGGCGGGTTCACCGCGCTCGCAGAGGTGCTTGCGAAAAACGATCCCGAAGGCATCATTGCAGAAGTTGAAAAAAGCGGACTGCGCGGGCGTGGCGGCGGCGGGTTTTCTACGGGACGAAAGTGGGCCATGGTGCGCAAAGCCCCCGGTCAAAAGAAATATATTATTCTCAACGGCGACGAAGGCGATCCCGGCGCGTTTATGGACCGCATGATCATGGAGTCTTATTCCTATCGCGTGATCGAGGGAGTGATCATTGCCTCGTTGGCGGTCGGCGCAACGGAGGGCGTTCTTTATATTCGCGCTGAATATCCGCTTGCAGTGAAGCGGATGCGGCAGGCGATTGCCGACTGCGAAAAGGCCGGGCTGCTCGGCGACAATATTTCAGGCAGCGGACATTCGCTCCGCTTGAAGATTTTCGAAGGTGCGGGCGCGTTTGTCTGCGGCGAGGAATCCGCATTGATTGCCTCGCTCGAAGGGCGGCGCGGAATGCCGAGTGCCCGTCCGCCGTTTCCGGCCGAGCAGGGGCTGCACGGCTGCCCGACACTCGTCAACAACGCCGAAACCTATTCGCTGGTTCCCTGGATCATCCGCAACGGTGCGGAGGCCTTTGCAAACCTCGGCACGGAACACAGCAAGGGAACCAAGGTCTTTTCGCTGGCGGGCAAAATCGAACGGGGCGGACTGATCGAAGTGCCGATGGGCATTACCATCAACGAGATTGTCAACCGGATCGGCGGCGGCGTTGCGAACGGCCGCACGTTTAAAGCGGTTCAGATCGGCGGGCCGTCCGGCGGCTGTATTCCCGCAGCGCTCGGCGAAACAACCGTCGATTTCGAAGCGCTCAAAGACGTCGGGGCCATGATGGGCTCGGGCGGACTGGTTGTGCTGGACGACCGGGACTGCATGGTCGAGATTGCGCACTATTTTCTGTCATTTACGCAGAGCGAATCGTGCGGCAAATGTACGCCCTGCCGCGTCGGTACCAAGCGCATGCTCGAAATCCTCACGCGGCTTTGCAGCGGCGGCGGACGCGCGGGTGACATTGAAAAACTGGAAGAGCTGGCTGAAATTGTCCGCTCGCAGAGTTTGTGCGGCCTCGGCAAAACCGCCCCGAATCCGGTGCTGACCACTATCCGTTATTTCCGTGACGAATTCGAAGCGCACATCGCCGGAAAATGTCCGGCGGGTAAATGCAAAAAACTGATCACCTATTCCATCAGCGACAAATGCATCGGCTGCACCAAATGTGCGGTTGAATGTCCTGTCGAGGCCATTCACGGCGAGCCCTATTCCGTTTTTGAAATTGATTCCGAAAAATGCATTCGCTGCGGCGGTTGCCGCCAGATCTGCCCCGTCGATGCTGTGGAGGTGCATTAGAAATGTATGACTGCGGAAAGGGGGAGAGCTTGCCGGACCCGCGCCGGATATGGCTGAGTTCCGGCAGTACTGGAGGGAGTAAAGCCGGAACTTAGGGTGTATCTACCCGTAGATCCGGCTTGTGTGGAGGCTGAAGCACGCAGGTTTGCCGGATCCACGCCGCGATAGCGGCTGAGTTCCGGCAGTACTGGAAGAGTAAAGCCGGAACTTAGGGCGTACCCGCCCGTAGATCCGGCTTGTGGGGAGGCTGAAGGCCGGAACTTAGGGTGTATCTACCCGTAGATCCGGCTTGTGGGGAGAATGGAGACGGCGGGTGTGCCGGACCCACGCCGCGATAGCGGCTGAGTTCCGGCAGTACTGGAAGAGTAAAGCCGGAACTTAGGGCGTACCCGCCCGTAGATCCGGCTTGTGGGGAGGCTGAAG
>JALOTS010000261.1 GCA_025457785.1 Pontiellaceae bacterium
CACATGAAGCCCAGATTCTTTTTGCCCGTCCGTTTGCCGGCGGCGGCGAACTGTGCAACCGCACCGATCGGAGTGGCTTTGGACATCTGCCCGCCGGTGTTGGAGTACACTTCGGTGTCGAGCACCAGAATGTTGACGTTTTTGCCGGAGGCGACCACGTGGTCGAGTCCGCCGTAGCCGATGTCGTAGGCCCAGCCGTCACCGCCAAAGATCCAGATACTCTTGTCGGCGAAGAAGTCCTGCAGTTCCGTGATCTTGGTCAGCACGGCTTTCAGCTCGCCGGCGGCGGCCTGAAGGGCGCCCGGCAGCAGCATCTTGACGGCGTTTTGTGTGACGACAGCGGCATCGCAGGCGGTTTTACCCGTTTCGAGCGCTTTGGTCATCGCGGCAGCGAGGTCTTTATCGACCCCCAGTTCGATGGCCTTCGCGGTCAGGTCGCCAAGCATCCTGCGGTTACTGTCCACCGCCAGACGCATGCCGAGTCCGTATTCCGCGTTGTCTTCGAACAGCGAGTTGGCCCAGGCCGGACCGCGGCCCTCTTTGCTTTGGCAGTAGGGAATTGCCGGAAAGGTTCCGCCGTAGATGGAGGAGCAGCCCGTGGCATTGGCAACGATCATGTGCTCGCCGCAAATCTGGCTGACCAGCTTCACGTAAGGCGTTTCGCCGCAGCCGCCGCAGGCGCCGGAAAACTCAAACAGCGGTTTCTTGAACTGAAGACCCTTGATGGTGTTTTCCGCCGCGCCGTCGAGGACGTTGTCGGGCAGCGCTTCGAAAAATTCGGCGTTTTTGACTTCGCCGGCATCGCGTTCTTCGTCAATCGTTTTGAATTCGAGCGCTTTGGTTTTGGCCGGGCAGGTTTCGACGCAGACGCCGCAACCGGTACAGTCTTCAATATAAATCTGAATTTTGTATTGCAGGTCGCGATCATTCTTAGTGGTCGATTTGAGCGTGCAGAACCCTTCCGGTTTGTTCGTCAGATCTTTCGGATCAATCTGTTTGGCACGCACAACGGCATGCGGGCAGGCCATGACGCACTGGTTGCACTGAATGCAGTTTTCTTTCACCCAGTGCGGAACACGCGGGGCAATACCGCGTTTTTCCAGCGCGCTGGTGCCGGTCGGCAGAATGCCGTCAAACGACATTTTAGAAACCGGAACCTGATCGCCCTTGAGCAGCAGCACCGGCTCCATGACATCCTTGGCGAAGCAGCCGGACGGTTCATTGATCAGTGTTTTCGGAACGAATGACGTTGTGATTTCCGCCGGAATTTTCACCTGTTCGAGCGCGGCGCAGGCCTGATCGACGCAGGCCCAGTTCATCTTGACGATATCTTCTCCTTTTTTGGCGAAGCTCTTCTTGATGGCGTTTTTGATCAGCTCGATCGCTTTGTCCTGCTCCAGCACGCCGGAGAGTTTGAAGAAGGCGGTCTGCATGACGGTGTTGATGCGGGCGCCGAGACCGGCATCCATGGAGATCTTCAGCGCGTTGATGTTATAGAACTTAATCTTGCGCTGCATGATGATTTCCTGCATGTCGCGGGTCAGATGGCTGAACACCTCTTCGCTCGGGATTTCCGAGTTCAGCAGGAATGTGCCGCCTTCCTTGATGCAGCCGAGCATGTCGTAGCGGCCGATGTAGGCCGGATTGTGACAGGCCACAAAGTTGGCGTGCTGAATCAGGTAGGGGTAGTTCACGCTGCTCTTGCCGAAGCGCAGATGCGAAACCGTGATACCGTAGGATTTCTTCGAGTCATACACGAAGTAGCCCTGCGCATTCATGTCGGTGTTGTCGCCGATGATCTTGATTGAGTTCTTGTTTGCGCCGACCGTACCGTCCGAGCCGAGGCCCCAGAACATGCAGTTCACCACGTCCTGGGCTTCGATATACAGTTCCTTGCCGACCTTGAGCGATTTGTTGGTCACGTCGTCATTGATGCCGACCGTGAAGCCGTGGAAGGCTGCGCCGTCGATGTGGTCGTAGACCGCTTTCACCATGGCCGGGGTGAACTCCTTGGAGGAAAGACCGTACCGTCCGCCGATGATCTTGATGTTTTTTCCGTCGAGTGCGGCGACCACGTCGAGATAGAGCGGCTCGCCGAGGGCGCCCGGCTCTTTCGTGCGGTCGAGAACGATCACTTTCTTCGCCGTTTCCGGCAGACAGCTCAGGAATGCTTTGGCGGAGAAGGGGCGGTAGAGACGGACTTTGATCAAGCCGAGTTTTTCGCCCTTGGCGTTGAGGTGGTTGATTGTCTGTTCGATGGTATCGCAGGCCGAGCCCATCGCGATGACGACCTTTTCGGCATCCGGTGCGCCGACATAATCAAAGAGATGGTACTGACGGCCGATCTTCGCGGCCAGTTTATCCATATACTCCTGCACGATTTCCGGCAACGCATCATAATATTTGTTGCAGGTTTCCCGACCCTGGAAATAGACATCCGGGTTCTGTGCGGCAACCTTCAGCACCGGCGATTCCGGACGCAGGCCGCGGCTGCGGAAGCGCTCGATGAATTCCGGTTCAACCAGTTCTTTGATGGTGTCATAGGAGATTTCCTCCACCTTCTGCACTTCGTGCGAGGTGCGGAAGCCGTCGAAGAAATTCACAAACGGAACCTGACCTTTCAGGGTTGCCAGATGACTGACGATGGCCAGATCCATGGTTTCCTGAATGCCGCTGGCGGCCATCATGGCCCAGCCGGTGCCGCGGACGCTCATGACATCGGAATGGTCGCCGAAAATCGAGAGCGACTGACAGGCCAGCGAGCGGGCCGATACGTGGAAAACCGCCGGCAGCATTTCGCCCGCGATCTTATACATATTGGGGATCATCAGCAGGAGGCCCTGCGATGCCGTGAAAGTCGTTGTCAGCGAGCCGGCGCTCAATGCGCCGTGTACGGCACCGGCGGCACCGGCTTCGGACTGCATTTCGGTCACGCTCACCACGGATCCGAACATATTTTTACGGCCTTGCGCGGCCCATGCATCTGCGTATTCACCCATATTGGATGAGGGGGTAATCGGATAAATCGCCGCGTTTTCGCTGAACGCATACGCAACATGCGCTGCTGCGGTATTTCCGTCAATGGTAACCATTTTCTTGCTCATATCTGTGCTTTCCTCCTAGGATTTGCCTTGTTTTGCTAAATTTTGTTAAAACCGCCATCGCCGGACCGGTTTGATTCGCGCTTTTTGCACCGATTCCTGAAAAACAGGAGGCCTTTCGGTCTTCTGTTTTTACATTTGCCGTGCAAAGCAGGTAGAATTTCAGAAATTGTTCTCGAACAGAAGCCTTTTTTCTCTCCAAAATCCGGATAAATACAAACCCGCGACACCGGAGTGAAAATGGATGCGTACAACCGGTTGTCTGTTGCCGGATTTTGATGAAAAACACAGAGCCCTTGAATGAGGGTTTTACGTTCCGATGTCCGGAAAAAGTGAAAAAACCAGTGGTTCTTCCGGGGATTTTTTGATTAAACAAAAAAACGGGGTATGATCTGACGACGGGTTGTAAGAAAGGGGCTGCGCTGATGAAAAAAGGGATGAAGAAGGTTGGAATTATACTGCCGGGTGTGCTGTTTCTGTTTGCCGGGTATGCCGCGCCGCAGGCGGTCGCGGACGAGACCGTGATCCATTTCATCAGGCCGGGCGAACCGCTGCCCGATGTCTCGGCGTTACCCATGGTTCAGCCTGTTCGGCTGGTAGAGAAAAAAGGGAATACGGTGTCGTTTGAGTCTAACCCAACTTCCGCGGGCTAAAAAATAGTTTTACGGAATGATTTTGCGCAACTTGTTTGCTTTCAATATAATACGCTAAAAGGCGTTTTGGATTA
>JALOTS010000262.1 GCA_025457785.1 Pontiellaceae bacterium
GTTTGTTTTCAAGCCAAGGCGGGTTACATTCCGCAGAATGAATCCGTTTTTATTCGGTTTCAGCCCTGTGATCAACTCCAAAACCGGATTGAGTTCCATGCCGGTCTCATTTGAAAAGGAAACCGGTCCGCATTTCATGTATGGTCGAACACCATCGATTGCACCTCCACGCCGTCGATGGCTTTTAGTGCATTCATCAGTGCCGCTGCCTGTGAATCATCGTCCAGCAGCTCAAGAAGAATCAGTCCGTTGGGCGAACACGTCCTCTTGTCGGCCTCGTGCAGACCGAGCCGTGTGCGAATCTGACAGCCGAACTCAGTAAAAACCTTTTGCACTTCGCCTGCCTGTTTTACCCGTTCGGTAATATGGACTCCAATCACAATATGCTTATCCATCCAGTGACTCCTTCTGTTTTCGCCGTTTTATTCATCCGCCCTTCATTGCGCAATTTTTTCGACTGTATCAATCCGCAGCGCCGTTCGCCGGTTTTCCGCCGGACAAATAATATCCAGATCTTTCACCATCCAAAGGTCGTCGAATTCTTTTACGCTGACCACCTTGATTTCTTTAAGCATTTTTCCGGAAGAAGTCTCTTCCCGTGCGCCCAGCATCCGCCCGGTTTCCTGTTCGATCCAAAGCAGCAGGCGGTTTTCGCCGCGAGGAATGGAGATCACAAAACACTCCTGGCCCAGTTTGTCATCGGTTTTCAGGGTTTCAGCCTCGCTGGTCCAGAGAAAGGAAAAACTCAGGTCGGCCCACGTTACGCCCAGTCCGGCGATTTCCGCGTCCGGATTAAAATTCGTCACATCCGTACCATTTTCTGAATATTGGAAATCGGGTCCGGCGGGCTGCCACTGAATTTCCAAGGTTTGCCACGCCACTTCGTTTGTTGCCGTCGCGATAGCGCCAGCCTCTCTCGCTTCGCTCGGGTGGAACAATCCGCTTTTTTCGTCTCGGATGCGATAGGTTGCGTTCGCCGGATCAGCACCCCAATTTAAATCCATTTCGATGGACAGCTCTTTTTTAACAAAGCCGTTCGGCGCACGCTCTTTCAGCGAGCCGTTCATGCGGATCGGTTGTTTCGGAAGCTGTGCGCGGGCAAATTCCAAAATCTGCTGTGCCGGAGGAAGCTCCTCCGCACGCAGCGTTGCGGCAAAAATAAAAAGGCTGATCAAAATGATTTGTTTCATACCGCGCAGTTTACTGATCAGAATAATTTAGGACAGAATAATTTTCAGGAGCGTCCCTCGGAGCACGGAATGGGGGAATGGCGGAACCATGGAATGGTTTAAATTGAAAATAATCCGCAGATCGGCGCAGATCAGCATGGCCCCAAAAACGATCTGCGCAAATCGGCGTTCATCTGCGGATGATAAATTTCGGGTGCGTCGCTGTGCATTTTTTATTGAAGGATTTTCCTCCCATCATTCTGTCCTAAATTATTCTGATAAAATTTCTCCTGGTTGGGTTCTCTTAAATTCAGGCCTTTCGTTTTTCCCGCATCATTCTGATTTCCTTTTCGTTCATCCTCATTGATTAGTTGCCGAATTAGACTAGGATTTGAGTCATGGCAAAATTTATTATTAACGGCGGTAACCTCATCGGCGGAAAATTCTCGCCGCGTGGCAATAAAAACGCAGTGCTTCCCATGCTGGCGGCCTGCACGCTGACTGATCAGCCGGTCAAACTCTGTAACGTCCCGGACATCGCCGATGTCCGTGTCATGATCGACCTGCTGATGTCGCTCGGCGTATCGGTCCAGAAATCAGCCGGGTCTGTAACACTTTGCGCCGCAGGGCTCAAGAGTACAGATCTTGCTGAAGAATACTGCCGCAAAGTACGGACATCCATCCTGCTGGCCGGCCCGCTGTCCGCCCGCCACGGCTCGGCGCTGATTCATTCGCCCGGCGGGGATGTGATCGGACGCCGCCGCCTCGATACCCATTTTTACGGACTGCGCACTCTCGGCATCGAAGTCAACGAAATCGCGCCCTACCGGTTTAAACGCAAGGCTCTCGTCGGTGCGGATCTGATTCTCGACGAAGCCAGCGTGACCGCCACCGAAAACATCCTGATGGCCGCCGTACTGGCCGAAGGTGAAACTTCGATTTTCAACGCCGCCTGCGAACCGCACGTTCAGGATTTGGCGAACCTGCTCGTCAAAATGGGGGCGAAGATCACCGGAATCGGGACGAATCGGCTGCACATTCGCGGCGTGAAGCAACTGTCCGGTGCGGAACATACCATTCAGCCCGACTACATCGAAACCGGCAGCTTCCTGACCGCTTCCGCCGTCACCGGCGGCTCGCTCGAAATCGAAGCGCCCGGCGATATTATAACGCTCAACGTGCTCGAAAAGGGCTTTTCCAAACTTGGCGTAAGCTGGACTCTCACGGACGGCATCCTGAAGATGGAAAATAAGACGGGCCGCATGACGGTTTCAGACCTTGGAAATTTTACGCCGAAAATCGAGGACGGCATCTGGCCGTCGTTCCCGTCCGACCTGATGAGCGTATTGATCGTGCTGGCGACCCAGACGCAGGGGCAGATTCTCTTTTTTGAAAAGCTGTTCGAAAGCCGCATGTATTTCGTGGATAACCTGATGTCCATGGGGGCGAACATTATCCAGTGCGACCCGCACCGCGTGGTCGTCAGCGGATTTTCAAAACTGCGCGGCGCACGATTGAGCAGTCCGGACATTCGCGCCGGGATGGCTATGCTGATTGCCGCCTGCTGCGCCGAGGGACGCAGCGTCATCGACAACGCGCAAGTCATCGACCGCGGCTACGAATCCATCGACGAACGCCTCCGCGCTTTAGGGGCCGATATTGAAAGGGCATAGACCTTTAATGAACAAACCTTTAACCAACCCACATTGAAATCGGACAGCTATGCGAGTGTATCTTGACAATTGTTGTTTCAACCGGCCGTTTGACGATCAAGTGCTGCTGAGTGTCCGGCTGGAAACGGAAGCTAAGCTGTTCGTTCAGGAGCTTGTTGCCGCAGGGACACTTGCATTGGGATGGTCGTATATCCTTGATTTGGAAAATGCGGCAAACCCCTGCGAGGAACGGAGAACGGAAATCCAGCGGTGGGAGAAACTGGCGGACCGGTTCGCCGTGGAAACACCAGAAGTTTTACAATGCATGCACAAAGGTGTTGCCGAAAGCCTGAAGCCGCTTGATGCGTTGCATGTAGCGTGTGCCAAAGCGACGGAATGCGAGGTATTCCTGACCGTCGATAAGGGCATTCTCCGAAAATCGGGAATTTTCCCTGACATCCGCATCATGAGTCCGGTAGAGTTTGTCATGAAGTGGGAGGCCAAACATGCTGGTTGACATAGAAATCAAAACGCGGGGACTGGAAGCCTTGAGCCGATGCCTGGGATTAGTGGACGCCGAACGGTTTATCTGCCTGCTTCAGCGCGATAGGTTCGACTACACCCAATGGCGGCAGACGCTCTTCGCCGAACTGAGCGGAGAAGAGATCAGCCGTCGGGCAATGGTATTGTCGCGGCAGAAGAATTCCCTCGCCGTCGCCGAGGCGGGTGTGGAATACAAAACACGTAACGAGCCGGAAAGCGGTGCGCACTGATTGCGGCGTGTTGCGCCGAAGGCCGCAGCGTCATCGACAACGCACAGGTTATCGACCGCGGCTACGAAGCCATCGACGAACGCCTCCGCGCCCTCGGCGCGGATATTGCGCGGACGTAGAATTTTAAATCGTAACGCAATATAAGGAGCAGCACGATGAAGACAAAAAATATGGAAGCCGGTATGAAAAACCTCAGTGATTTGGTTCGCGGGGGCGAAGTTCTCGTCTTG
>JALOTS010000263.1 GCA_025457785.1 Pontiellaceae bacterium
GGAAACCATCCGGATTTCCCGGCGATGATCGATAAAATAATTCCGGCGATAATCGCCGTGGCGGCAACCGGTTTCCAGCGCGGCATGTCAATCACTTCGCCGCAGTATCCAGCCCTGACCGACATGATCCCGCCCGTCAGCATGATGAACAGTCCGGTGATGATTCCGGGAAGGAAGCCGGCCATAAACATCGCGGCGATTGAAACTGAACCGGCCACCACACAATAGACAATCATGATATTACTTGGAGGAATCAGCAGGCCGGTTGTTGCCGAGGTGGTCGTAACAGCGACATTAAACTGAAGGTCGTATCCCTTGCGGTTCATTTCAGGAATCATAAATCCGCCCACTGATGAAACGGCGGCGGCGGCGGAACCGGAAATCGAACCGAACAGCATGCAGGTCAGCGTATTGACATAACCCAGCCCGCCGGGCAGCCGCCCGACCAGCGTTGCGGCAAAATCAATCAGCCGCCGGGCCAGACCGCCCTTCCCCATCAAATATCCCGAAAGAATAAAAAACGGAATGGCCAGCAGCGAAAAACTGTTGATTCCATTGGCCATCTGTCCGGCCAGCACAACCGACGGGTTTGACCCTTCTGCCAGAATCGCGACGAAACTGGACATGGCAATCGCCACGGCAACCGGCACATTCATCAGCAGCAGCACAACAAAAACCAGAACCAGAACCAGTGCGATCGTGCCCATTACTCCAGCCCTCCGGCAGGTTTTACGTCCGGCACCGCGCCAGATGCCCCCGTCCATGTTTCAATCAAATTTTCGATGGTAAAGAGAACCATGAAAAATCCGGAGATTGGAAGCGCTGAATAGACATAGCCCATTTTCCAGCCCAGTGCGGGCGTTGTCTGCTCCATCTTCAGCGCATCGGCCACCACCTGAGAGCCGCCGTAAATAAAAATCGCCGCCGCAAAAATCAGCACCGTCAGATGAACGGTGATTGCCATGACTTTCTTCGCGTCAGGGTGAAATTTTTCGACCAGAAAATCCACGCCCAAATGACCCTTCGTCCCGAAGGCTACGGCGCCGCCGAGCAATGAAATCCAGATGAGCAGGAAGCGCGCAATCTCTTCGGTCCATTGCGCCTGATTATTCATCACATAGCGTGTAAACACGCCCCAGCAGACGCTGAGCACCAGCACGGCCACCGCGACCATCAGGGCGAAACCCAGCAGCCGGGTCAACGTCTCCTTCAATTTAATAAATCCGGACATCATAACACCTCGTTTTTACAGGAAAAATAAGACGAATATGCTTATTGAGCAAATTGTCGTACACCCGCCGGTGAATCACATCGGCATAACCGTCGAGCAAATCAAAAAACGGTTTGCCCGATTTCGCGGCCAGCTTAAAGGACACATGGAAAAACTGACGCAGGCTGTTGTTGAACAGCGGCTCGGACTGATCATGCGCAACCATGGCGACCACCTGCGCACCCGTCCAGTTGCGGGCTTCGGCGGCGGATGGAAGTTTCGGGCGGTCGATGTCGAGAACCGTCGCGTAAGGCGCCGTAAGCTCATCGTAATGCTTCAGCGCATCGGCATAAAGCTGTTTAACAAACGCCAGAGCATCTCCTCCCGCTTCAGCCAGTCCGGCAACCTCTTCAAGCCAGGTGGTTCCGGCGGTTTTCAGATGAAGCCCGGCGCCGTGCTTTTTGATCAACTTATGAATAACGGGATAGAGACTGAACTTATCGCTTCCCGAATGGATGCTCAATTTGAGGGTTTCGGGCAGACCGAAATGCCCGACCGCATAGCGGACCGCGAGCAGGTCGGCTTCGAACTCCTTGCGAAACGTCGGCAGGTCGCCGACATAATCGACCCCTTTATTAAAACGCCCCGTAAACTTGGGTGCAATCGTCTGCGCCGGAACGCCCTCCAGAGCAAGCAGACAGAGAATAGCCAGCAATTCCCGCGGTCCCTGCGTGATGCCGGTTTCGTCCATCGAAACCTCAACCGCAAAGGGGGCGCTGCCGCGCGCCGCCGCAATCTTCTGATACAGCGTTTTCGCGGCTTCGACCGCCCCGCCATAGGCCTGAATCAGATGTTGTGCCGTTGCCGAATCGTACACCAAAGGAGCGGCATCGGACTGAATGCAAACCTCTCCAAGAGCCGTCAACGCGCTCAGATAACGCTGCGCCGTTTCGACGGAAGCAGGCGGCTTCCCGAGTTCTTCGGCTACATCCAGGGTGAAAAAATCACTGCACGACAAAAAGGAATCCACGGTGCGCAGATTAATGTGATCGGCATCGACAAAATAGGGCCCGGTATAATTCAACTGCCTGACTGCCGCATCGGCTTCATCGCGCAGGCTTTGGGGCTTTGTATCGATCAGGGTGTGCTCGCGCATGCTTTTGTTCCAGACCGGAACAATGTCAATCCCCTCCGCGCGGGCATCAAGCACCGCCTGAAGCTGCGCGACACCTTGACGACCGAATCGATCACCATGTCCAATTGAATAACGAGGAATTTGTTTCATAACTGTCCGTCCACCGGTTTCGGGCTGAGAATAAAACGGAGCGTTCCATCAATGAAGGCCGGAGCGGCTTGCGCCCTGCTTTGAGGTCCCATCCGGTCAACGTCCTTAAATTTGGTTCCCACGGAGGGAACCTGATGAAACACAAACAGGCCGCCACGGACGGGATAATCCCAAACCGCCGCCTTCGCCGTTGCGCTGTTGGGCGGGCGCAATACGCCGATGTCGTTGACAGACGCATCAGGAATCAGGAGCAAACGTCCGCCGGTATGCAGTTCAATCGCCATCCAGCGCACATCGGCAAAAATTCCGGAAAACTCCGGAAGATCCCACACTTCGCCGGAAATGCCGCGATTAAACTCATTTTCCCACACACCATAAACCGGACCCCGGCGGCGGTTGTTCCAAATGCGGTATGGCCCCCCGCCCTGCCAGCGCTTGGCGCGCACAGATGATTCATCCAGATCAAAACCGATTCCCCAGAAGTTCTGATTTCCTTCCGGAACGGCAAAATGATAGCTCAGCGCCAGCAGCCCGCCCGGTTCAAGCCGCCATCTGAAATTCGAATCATCCGTTTTATTTCGGGCGGTAATTTCGACCGTTTCGCCGTTTCGTTTAGAATCAACCTTCCATTCACCCGCCGCCGGGTTCGTCTGCACAGAGGAAACAACAAACGGCCCATCTGAAAATCCAGCCGGTTTGCCTGCGAGTCCCGATGAAATCAGCCGTCCGGTTTCCGGCGAAAAACGCCACTCGGCATCGCCGCAATGCAGATTAAACAGATTGCCGTCCGCGACAACCGGTTTCCGGCCTGCGTATGCTTTGAGGGGATCTGGCGGAGACAGCGGCCACACCTTGCGGAAAACGGAATTCCCGGCCGCTGTGCAGGCGGTCAATTCCAGCGCATCGTATGTCCGCCAGTCCTTCGGCAGTCCCAGCGGAAGAAAACCCGATTCGCCGGGGGCGATGGACGGCGCAACGGCCTCCCCGGACTGTGCAATAACGGTCTCCGTTTTCGACGAAAACGGTCCGCTGTAGTTCAGCAGGCTCCAGGCAAACGAACAGCTTTTCAGATCGGTAAAAAGAAAGTCATTGCGAAGCGGAATTTCATCGTCACCCGCTTCAAAGAGATTGGTTAAAGAGGTTTGGATCGGCGACCAGATGGACTGGACGGTGAAATAGCTCGCCTCTTTTTCGCCGTGCGGCCCGACCAGTCCGTCCGCCGAGTAGTTGCCGGCCGTATCCAGGCGGTTGCTCTGATCGGTACGGACAATCGCCTCATCGGCCCAGCACCAGAGAATGCCGCCCGCGCCGTATTGCGAAGCGCGAAT
>JALOTS010000264.1 GCA_025457785.1 Pontiellaceae bacterium
CTCTCGTACGGGGTTTCCGGGCTTTAATTTTCCAATGCCTGGAAAAATTCTTCGAGCCGCTTGGCGGAGATTTTAACCGGGGTTCCAATCTCCGGAGCGAAGCGGTTGATGCGGAATTCCTCCAGCATCATGGCGAGTTCAATCAGGTCGCAGGCTTTGCTGATTTCTTTGCAGCGCAGAAATTTTTCATCGAGCCGGTTTTGGAACGGTTCAATTTCTGCCAGCTTTTTTCGGTCGGATTCCGGGTTGCTGCCGAGCCGCTGAATGCGGATTTGCAGGGCGCGCAAATAGCGCGGGTAGCGGCTGAATACCTCCTGTGTTTTCAGAAAGCCGGGGCGGAACAGAAATTCGAGCTGCATTTCGATATCTTCGCGTGCGGTTTCTGGCAATGCGCTCAGCGCGGCAATCACTTTTTCGCGCTGTTTGATCAGTTCCTCCAATACAACGGCCATTTCGGCGGCGGTTTCGTGGAGCGTGGAGCGTGCTTCGGTTGCGCAGCGGGCGAAGGTTTCGCCGTCGCGGATTTCGATTGCGCCGTTTTGAGTCAGCGCGGCGGCGATAGCGGCATCAAAAAAGTCCGTCAGAAAAGCGGCATCGATGGCGGATAGCGTGAGTTGGATCATGGGTGGAAGCGGCGGGCGTTTTTCGAGATAGCTGATTTGATCGTGCCGCTGGATGCGGAAAAGACGGACCAGTCCGGCGCGGTGCGAATAGTTTGCATGGGTCCGGTTGAGGAACACCCGGACAGCCACGCCGTCGGGCTCGTCAGCGAGCGCGGGAAATCCTTTGACAGCCTGCGGGCCGCCAGCAATGACTTCTGCGGGCAGCGTATCACCGGGCCATATTTTTTTAGGCGAACGTTCCCATTGGGCGAAGGCGGCCGCTGCGCCGGTCCGTTGCAGCGAGTGGCGCAGTTCATCGCTGAGGGTAGAGTGAATTTTCACGATTTCCTCGCCCTTTGTTTCGATCACTTTCATTTGCAGGTCGGCGGGCAGAGCGGTTTCGTCGAAATCGGAGGCATCGACCGGCAGGCGGTGTTTTTCCTGAAGAAACCCGGCGAGCGCATCCGGCAGCGGTTTATCTTTCACACCTGCGCAGGTGTGAAGAAAGCTCCGCGCGGTCTGGTTGAGCGGCATGATGCGCTCCCGCAGATTTTTCGGAAGCGTGCGCAGCAGGTGGACAACTTTTTCTTCCAGCCGTCCGGGAACCAGCCAGCCGGGGGCCCACTCCGGAACGAGCGTCAATTTATCGCTCGGGCAGATCAGTGCGACACCGTCGAGTTCATCGCCGGGCGCAAAGGTGTAGTGCAGCGGAAAGGACTCATCGCCAAAGACCATCCGGTCCGGAAACTTTTGCATGGAAACCGGTTCGGCTGCCGAATAGACGGCATCTTCCGGCCGCATGGCGATGCGGGTATGGGTTTTACGAAGCCAGTTTTCCAGCGTTTTAACGGAATAAACATCGTACGGAAGCAGCCGGTCGAAGTGACGAAAGACGGCTTCGGGGTCAAGCAGCGAGCCGGGCCTGCGGATTTTTTCCTCCTGCTCCGCGATGTCGTCGAGCATTTTGCGGTGCAGCTTAAACCACCCGCCGTTTGTTTTGAGATTGCCGGGCACCAGTCCGTCGCGGATAAAAATTTCGCGCGCCGCTTCGGGGTTGATCGGGCCGTAGTGGACGCGGCGTTCATCCACAATCGTGAGACCGCCGCAGACGATCGATTCGATGGCATAGACAAACCCGTTGTCCGGGTTCCAGGCCGGACGTTTATAAACGGCTTTGCATAGGTGCGGGGCAACCTGCTCCAGCCAGGCCGGATCAATTTCGGCGACGGTACGTGCATAGAGCCGCGTGGTTTCGACCAGTGCAAAGGCCATGACCCACTGCGGCGGTTTTTTGAACAGTGCCGATCCGGGGAAGATGAAAAACGACCGGCTTCGGGCGGCAGTGTATTCCTGTGTTTCGCCTTTAACTCCAATATTGACCGGCAATCCCGCCAGCAGGCTGCGGTGAACGAGATCGTAGTTCACCTGATCCACCGGCGCGGATGGCGAAAATGTCCAGCCAAGTTCGTGGACGATCTCCTGCAATTCGTGCCAGAGGTTTTTCCACTCCTGCACGCGGCGGTAGTTGATGAAATTCTGATGACAAAGTTTGCGCAGCCGTCCGTGCGATCCGCCCGAACCCTGTTCGGCTTCGATGAAATTCCACAGGTTGATAATCGTGATGAAATCCGAACGAGGATCCTGCCACTTTTTATGAGCGAGGTCGGCGGCATCCGTGTTTTCGGCGGGCCGCTCGCGCACGTCCTGAATGGAGAGAAAGGCGACGAGTATCAGAATTTCGGCAAGCGTGCCTTCTTTGTTTGCCTGAACAAGCATCCGCGCCAGATGCGGATCGACGGGAAACGCGGCGATGTCGCGTCCGAGCTGGGTCAGCCGCCGGCTGTCGTCGAGTGCGCCGAGGTCTTGCAGTGTTTTATAGCCTTCGCGGATGAGCGCGGTTTGCGGCGGGTCGATGAAAGGAAACTCTTCGATCAGCGGCAGGCCGAGCAGATTCATTTGCAGAATCACGCCCGCCAGCGAGGTGCGGCGGATTTCGGGGTCGGTGTAGGGCGCACTGCCGTCAAGCGTTTCTTTATCGTAAAGGTAAATGCAAATGCCGTCGGTCACGCGCCCGCAGCGTCCGCGCCGCTGACGTGCGCCAGCCTGCGAAACCTGCTCAATTTGTAAGCCTTGCACCTGCGTGCGCGGATTGTAGCGGCTCAGGCGTACCAGTCCGGAGTCGATCACATAATGGATGCCCGGAATGGTAATCGAGGTTTCGGCGACATTGGTGGCGAGAATAATGCGGCGTCGTCCGCCGACGGTGAAAACGCGCTGCTGCTCGCCCAGACTGAGCCGTCCGAACAGAGGAAGAATTTCCGTATTCGCCCACTGCTTGCCTTCCAGTTTTTTTGCCGCGTCGCGGATTTCCCGTTCGCCGGGCAGGAAAATCAGCACGTCGCCCCGATCATCGATGTCGGAGATCCAGCGCATAGCCCGCAGAATATGGTTCGACAGTTCCTCGTCTTTGCCGGGCGGAAGAAAGAAATCTTCAACCGGATAAACACGGCCTTCGATTTCGATCACCGGCGCATTATCAAAAAACTCCGAAAAGCTTTTCACATCGAGTGTTGCGGAACTGATGATAACTTTCAGATCGGGACGCTGCGGAAGGAGGGTTTTGAGGTAGCCAAGCAGAAAATCAATGTTCAGACTGCGCTCGTGGGCCTCGTCGATAATCAGGCAGTCGTATTGCAGCAGCGAGCGGTCGCGGCGTGTTTCCGCCAGCAGAATGCCGTCAGTCATAAATTTAATCACGGTCTCGTCGCCGGTCTGGTCGTCGAAGCGCACCTGACAGCCGACACCGCAGCCATAGCCGGTCTGCATCTCTTCGGCCACGCGCCGCGCCATGCCGGTCGCCGCCAGACGGCGGGGCTGCGTGATGCCGATGCGCCCGGTTTTACCCAGTCCGGCCTCGCGAACAATCTTCGGGAGTTGGGTGGTTTTTCCGGAGCCGGTCGTCCCGCAGACGATCACCACTTGATGGGCCTCAATCAGCTTGCGGATCTCATCGCGCTTTCCAGAGATTGGAAGATTTTCCGGATACTGAATCGCCAGCGAAACCGCCGCGCGTTTTTGCGCCCGCTGCCGCGCCTGCTCCAGAACGCTGTTCAGCGTGGCCATCTGCTGATCCGCCGGCTGATGATCTTGAAGCCGTCGGCGGGCCCGCTGAATCAGCGTAGTCAAATGGGCGCGATCATTCAGCAGCAGTC
>JALOTS010000265.1 GCA_025457785.1 Pontiellaceae bacterium
GGAAAAGATTAAAACAGCAGCGGGAGAAAAGGGATCTCCGGCTGTTTACCGGAAAGAAATCTCCGCTTCTTCGATACATTCCGAATCAAAGGTTGATTTTTCCGCAGAGAAAACAAAGTCGCTTGAGGAACAGGCGGAAGAGGTGCGGATCAGCGAGATCATGGACGAGGGGTTGAACTAATGCAAACGAGATATAGAAAACGGTTCGGATTTACGCTGGTGGATACCGCATCGAGGATGTCGCGTCCGGCGAGGTCGATGGCGGCGGCCTGCTGGAAGCCGAGTTTAATGTTGGCTTTATCGGCGGCGATCAAGGCCTGTACAACGTTGATCACGTTGCCGCGTGCAAGGTAATGCGCTTCAAGCAGGTCGGTGCTGATTTGCAGTCCCGCTTTAACCGCCTGAATGCGGACGTTGACGATCATCGAGATCGGCACCTTTCGGAGTTTCATTCCGACCAGGCTGATGATGGCGACGCGTGCTCCGGAAACGAGCGCCCGCACCCATACCGAAAGTACGGAGAAAATGACGGCGACGACGACCAGGACGACGACCATCAAGAAGATAGTCAATATAGTTCCGATTCCCATAATATAATCCTTTTGTTACTTAGTTGATAGGCGGTGGTGTCTGAATAATCAGCACCGGTTTTTTGAAAAGAGCAAGCAGTAGAGCCCCGAGGCCGAAGAGGATGACGATCAGGTTGATGGCCATGCTGACTGCGGTAAATGCGCTCAGCGCGTAGATGACAAAAAGTCCGGCGGCCAGCAGGCCGCCCCGGTTTCCTTTTGAAAGGTCGTTGCGGCGCATAATCAGCGTGCCCAACCAGAAGCCGACCACGATTTTGCTGAGGTACAGCAGGATGAAATAAAAGAGAAACAACAGCAGGCTGATGGTGATTCCAACCAGCGTGAAGATCAGGATAAAGGCGATGATGGGGATTATAAACAGCGCGGCCAGTCCGGTGAGAAGGCAGGCACCGCGTGCGGTTTGCAGCAGTGCTACGGTTTTTGCGGTGTAGCCGGAAAACAGGGAGCTGAAAACCAGTCCGGCGCAAAGCGCCGCAACCGCAAAAAGGAAATGTCCGGTCAGCGGCTTGTGGATCGGCGCCGGCGGAGGTGTTATAACGGTGCGGTTCAGTTTTCCGCCGAGCGTTACGGAAGGGAAGAGCACCAGTTCGTTCGGCGCGGTGTAGGTCAGGTTGCCGCCGATGACGGTGCCGGGCAGAACGATAATTTCGTTCGCTGTGATCGAAACATCACCGGCGATATTCCCGCCGAGCGTCGCGGTTTGCGCGACGATCCGGATGTTTCCGCCCAGGGCGCCTTCGCTGATGATATTTTCGCCGCAGCACAGCACGCTGTTGGAGATGGTTGCGGATCGGTCGATTTTCACCGTTTTGCCCATGGCGGTCAGTGAACTGTTCAGTGTTCCTGAAATCTGCGCGGTATTGGCAATCAGCCGTACATGATCGTCAAACCGGCCCGCCGCAATCACCTGTTCGCCGCAGGCCCAGACATCGTTGTTGAAGGATCCGCGCAGATCAAGCGTTGCGCCCGCCGCAAAAATGTCGTCGAGAGCTTTTCCGCTGATGGTGATCGTTGTTGCGTAAACCCACAGTTCGTCGCGCAGGGTTTCGGCTTCGCCGCTGACGAACTGGTCGCGCTGTATAAACCCGATGGCGGCTGCGTCCTGTGCAATCAGCAAACCGGCGGCTGCTGCGAGAAGAATCTTTGACGTTTGACTTTTAACTTTCGACATTTGTTTTTCTCACATAAATCCGGTTGCCTTCTGTCCGGAGAATTTCAATGGATGAGTTTTGATCAATCCACGTTCCGTCGGCGACTACGTCCGCGCGCCGTCCTTCGATCAACGCTTTTCCGGCAGGGCGCAGCGTACTCAGTGCGGTACCTTTCATGCCGGGCTTCCACTGCGAATCATCCTGATCTTTCCGATCAATGTTCTGGGCCAGCGAAAGCGCCCTGCCAACCCGGCTTTTCGGAAAATACTTCATCCAGACGAACGCGGCCAGTCCGCTCAGCGCGAGAATCAGAAACAGACTCAGCCAGCCGAACAGCGGCGGGAAAAGGTTGAACCCGATCACGGCGGCGCCGATCAGCGCCAGAGCTCCCAGTACGCCGATCACTCCGCCGGGGAGAAAAATCTCCACGCCGATTAAAAACAGACCGCAAAGCAAAAGAGTAATATACCAGCTCATCATGGCGCGCATTCTACCCGCCTCGCGCCGCGATGGAATACAAAAGTTTTAAACTTTGACATCCGCGGGCTGTCGGGGGAATGAAAAAACGGGTTTTATTATGCACAAGTGGAGGAGTTTATACATCTTTTGTGTAGGACAAAGCATTACGTAAGTCGCTCTTTTAAAACAAGTTATCTGAATTATCCGATTGACATGAACAATAAATTCACCTAGTATGGGAACGTTTTCCCGGGGTATTTACGGGACAGGAACAGGGTGCGGGAAAGAAAGGAATGAAAAAAAAGGCGGTTTGCGCAGAGGAAACATCTGAGCAGAGGCGTTGATCGGCAGTTTGTTCCATAGAAATCAGGACTGTGAAAGGAAGAAAAGAGGAAAGGGAAAAAAACCATGAAAACGATAAAAAGCGTGTTAAAAACGAGGCGGCAGGGGACGCGGCTGATTGCGGCGGTTTTTCTCCTGCTTGCAGTCAGTTTGCAGGCTGCGGTAATAACAAATATCACGCAGTTGGACAGTGCGGCGGTGTTTCATTTCGCGATTATGAGTGATAACAAGGGGGATTCCCCTTCAAACAGTTCGCACATGCAGAGATGTGATACGTGGGTCAAAAACTCCGGCGGAATCGCTTCTGCCTTTGTGATCGGATTGGGGGATCATACGGTTTCTACCAGCAGCACAAACGATCCGATTCTTCGCTTTATTCGAAACGATTCGTATTGGAAGACCAAATTCTATCCCGGGATTGCCGACGGTGAAAATCAATCCTTTGGCGGCAGTCAGGGTGCCTGGGGGAAAGGGTACCATTTGTTTGAGTACGTCGATAATTTTTTCGGACGTTCCAATGTGACGTTTCGCCCGTTGACCAGCGATCCGGATGATCGACAAGTTGATTATTATGCGAAAGTGACGGTCAGCGGTTACAATGTGCATATCCTGAATCTGCATTTTGCTGATCAGTATGACGGCAGAATGGGCGGAAGCAATCCCTTCGTTGAAGCGACCCAGGCTTATATGCAGAGCAAGCTGGAGGCTTTGGCAGCCGCCGGAAAAACGGATCATGACATTATCATCGTTCTGGCGCATTCCACGGGTGGCGATTTCGTTGAACAGGGGAATATTAACTCGACCCGGAAAGACCTGCTGCTTTGCACGGCAGACCTCTGCGTTTCCGCGACAACGCACCGGTACGGCTGGTGGGATCGTTACAAAACGTACGACAACGGGAACGGTGCGGTGTCTTACAATTCCGGTTCTGTCGGCCACGCGGGCGGGCATCCGGATAAGCCGGCCGAGGACGGTGTTCAAGGCTATATGGAGCTGCATGTTTTGGAAAATCCTCCCCGCATGACGATTCAATATATTAAAACAGAACTGAGCAGCCGGACTCTTCATGTCGGTAAGTACAGCGATTTTAACTCTTATGATTCCGCCAAGTACGGAACGCCCGTTATTAAGCAGATTAACGGTCCGTGGGGTGTGGTGGATTGGAATAATTTACCGCTGGGTACAACGGGTACGAACGGTGCCTCGTATGTATCTCAAACCGTTCCAACCAATATGGTCGCCGGAACCGTCAGCAAT